>DASQLS010000175.1:0-6869 GCA_035629915.1 Candidatus Limnocylindrales bacterium
CGCCGCGTGGCCGTCATCGGCCCGGGCGCCGACAGTCCGCGCGAGTTCGTCGGCGATTACAGCCACCTGGTTCACGTCGAGACGTTGATCGACGCGCGCCGCAGTGGCAGCACTGCCTTTGGCGTGGTCGACGGTGGCACGAATCTGGCGATCGAGGACGAGCTCGGCGGGCGCGCGACGGTGTTCAGCATGCTCAAGGAGCGGCTGGTCGGGTGCGAAGTCACCTTCGCCGCGGGGAGCGGCGTGCGCGACGGCTCCGACCAGGAACTCGCCCAAGCCGTGGCCGTGGCAAGCGAAGCGGACGTGACCATCGTCGTTGCCGCTGAGCGCTCCGGCTTGACCACGGACTCCACCACCGGCGAGTTCCGGGATCGATTCGACCTCGGCCTTTCGGGTCGCCAGCAGGAGCTCCTCGAAGCGGTCGTCGCCACCGGCACACCAGTCGCCCTGGTAGTGGTCAGCGGTCGCCCGCTGGCTCTCGAGTGGGCCGCCGGCAATTGCTCGGCCATCCTGCTCGCGTGGGTACCCGGCGACGCCGGACCAGAGGCGATTGTCGACATCCTGACCGGCAAGTCGGACCCCGGCGGGCGGCTGCCGATAACCATGCCTCGACATGTGGGCCAGGTGCCGATGACCTACCGACACCACCCCACCGGCGGCAAGTCGAATCCGACCGGTGCGTATGTCGACGGCCCGGCTTCTCCCCTTTGGCCGTTCGGGTTCGGCCTGTCCTTCACCAGCATCGAACTGAGCAACCTGCGCTTCGACCGATCGACGCTTTCCACCCGGGACGGCACCGTCACGATCACCGTCGACGCGACCAACTCTGGGCTGCGTCGCGGGGAAGAGGTAATCCAGCTCTATTGGCGCGACGAGGAGGCATCGGTGGCACGACCGGTCCTGGAGCTGATCGGCTTCCGGCGCGTTGGGCTTGAACCAGGCGAATGCCGAACGGTCGATTTCACCGTTCATACCGAGCAGCTCGCCTACACGGGCGTCGATTACCGGCGCGTGATCGAACCCGGGCGGGTGACATTTGCGGTGGGTCGGTCGTCGGCTGATCTTCCGCTCAAGGGGACGATCGAGCTGACCGGACCGCTCGTAGACCTGCCGACTCGCACTCATTTCCTGACGCAGTCGCGCGTCAGCTGACCAGCTAAGCGACCGAGTTGGTGCGACTCATCTCGCGGAACAGCTCGGCGCTCATCTTGGGCGTCCGCTGTTGCGTCTCGAAGTCGACGTGGACGATGCCGAAGCGGTGCTGGTAGCCGACCGACCACTCGAAGTTGTCCATCAGGCTCCACAGGAAGTAGCCCTTGACCGGCGCGCCCTCCGCGGTTGCGCGCTGGAGGTGAGTCAGGTTGTTGCGGACGTACATGACTCGGTCGGTGTCGTAGATGCGGCCGTCGTCAGCGATGTGGTCGTCCGCCGCGCAGCCGTTCTCGGTGACGTACATCTCGGCCGGGCTCCAGAGCGACTGGACCAGCTTCGGCGCCCAATAGAGAGCCTCCGGCCCGACGAGCTGCCAGGCCGAGCGCATCCTGGGATGCGAAGCGTTGAACGGCACTCTCGTGTAGCCGCCTGGTTCGTCTGAAGCCACCACGTAGGTGGTTGGGCTGTAGACGTTGATGCCCAGGATGTCCACGGGCGAGGCGATGGCCGCGAGATCCTCCTCGCTGAAGCGCGGTGCGTTCGCGCCCTGCGTCGCGAGGTATGCGTCGGTGTAGCGGCCCTCCATCATCGCCGTCAGGTACGGCGCGTTCATCTCGCGTATCGCGCTGCGTGCCGCCGCGACATTGGCTTCCGTTTCGACCAGCGGCACGGCCACGTCGAGGTTCTCGGCCGGTCCGCAGCGCGTGCCGGCGGCGGCGCGTGCCCGGATCGACTGGACCGCGAGGCCGTGCGCAAGAACGGCGTGATGGCGCGCCTGGTTGAGCTCGGCCGGCGGCAATTCCAGGCCCGGCGCCATCGCCTCGCTGATCGGTCCAGCGCCCGGGATCGGCGCCATACGTTGGTAGCCCATGTCGATGAATGTTCGCGCCTCGTTGAGCGTGAAGAAGCTCTTGACGCGATCGCTCAGCCGCTCGGCGGTATAGCCCGCGTAGTCGGCAAAGGCCTGGGCCGTGTCGCGCGACTGCCAGCCGCCCTCGTCCTGCAGTGACTGGGGCAGGTCCCAGTGAAAGAGAGTCGCGAATGGTTCGATGCCCGCGGACAGCAGCTCATCCACCAGTCTGCTGTAGAAGTCGATCCCCTTCTCATTCGGCTGTCCGGTCCCATTGGGAAAGATCCGCGGCCACGAGATCGAGAAGCGGTACGCCTTGACGCCGATCGACTTCATCAGGGCAACGTCTTCGGGGTAGCGGTGGTAGTGATCGTTGGCGACGTCGCCGGTCGAGCCATCGACGATGTGACCCGGCGCGTGGGTGTAGGTGTCCCACACGGAAGGCCCCTTGCCATCTGCGTCCCACGCACCCTCGATCTGGTAGGCCGAGGTGGCTACGCCCCAGCGGAAGCCCTTTGGGAAGCGGCGGTCGGTGGTTGGCATGCGCGCCGAGGATAGCGAAGGCGGGAGCCGGGTCCGCCCTGGGCTCGAGTCACGATTCGTCAGTGGCACCGTCCAGCGCTGACTGCGATCAATTCGTAATGCGCCGTCGAGTGCGGTTGGCGGATCGCGTCATCCCGCGCGCGAGCATTCGGCCAGATTGCACGACCCGATCGTGCAGCTCACGTGGCTTGCCCGCCCTGCGAGATCTTGGGGAGGAATTGGAGCAATGGCGCTGACCCGTCCACTTTCGTCACGTTTGCGCAATTCGTGGCCAATGGCGCTCGCGGTCGCCGCGATCGCTTTGCTCTTGGCGGTCGGGCCAGTTGGGGCAGCGTCGCCAGCAAACTACAGAAACCCGGTCGACATTGTCATTCCGGGAGGAGGGCGCGTTAAGTCGTGCGCCGACCCGACGATGATGCGCGGCCAGACGCCGGGCGACGACGCCTGGTACATGTACTGCACCACGGACCCGCTCAACAACGACGACCGCACGGGCGGGAACTACAACTTTCACCTGATTCCGCAGCTGCGCTCGACCGATCTCGTGCACTGGACGTACGTCGGCGACGCCTTCACTACACGCCCGACATGGGCCGATCCGACCGCCGGCATGTGGGCGCCCGAAATCCAGTACTTCAACGGCCAGTACTACCTCTATTACGGCATCACCGACGTCGCCGACTCCGTAAGTGGCGAGCCGGGCTGCCATGGCGACTCCGCCATCGGCGTCGCAACGAGCACCAGCCCGACCGGACCGTGGGTGGACAGCGGCGATCCGGTCATCGATCCCCGCTCGAACGGCGGCGGCTGCAACTACTTCTGGACGTACGACCCGGAAGTGATCACCGAGCACAACGGCACGCAGAAATACATCTACTACGGCAGCTATTACGGCGGGATCCACGCCCGGCAGCTGTCGGCTGACGGCCTTGAGTCCGACCCGAACACCGCCACGCAGATCTCCATCCCCAACCGCTATGAGGGAACGGAGATTCTCTATCGCGACGGCTACTACTACTTCCTCGGCTCGGCGACGAACTGCTGCAACGGTCCGCTGACCGGCTACAGCGTGTTCACGGCTCGGTCGACCAGTCCAACCGGCCCATTCGTCGACCGCGACGGCGTGAGCATCCTCAACGGTCGCGTGGGCGGGACACCATTCCTGACCATGAACGGCAACCGCTGGGTCGGCCCCGGGCATCAGACGTCCTTCCAGGACTTTGATGGACAGTGGTGGACCTTCTATCACGCGGTGGACCGAAATCGGCCCTACTTCGAGGACGCCGTCGGCTTCACTCGGCGACCGGTGCTGCTCGACCCGATCGATTGGCCGGGCGGTTGGCCGACCGTTCGCAACGATCGCTGGATCTCAGCCGAGCAGATGCCAAAGCCTGCCGCACAGCCGGGACAGCAGTCGCTGTACGAGCCGGAGGCGCCGATCCGGCACAACATTCGAGCCCTCCTGGATGAGGACAACTTCGACGGCTCGTCACTCGGCAGTGAGTGGAGCTGGGTTCGTGAGCCGGGTGCGGGCACGTGGTCGGTCGAGAACGGATCGTTTCACATGGACACCCAGGCGGCCGACCTCTACGTCGACAGCAACAACGCGTCGGTCCTCGTGCGCGACCTGCCGACCGGCAACTGGATGCTTGAGACCAAGGTCCGAATCGACCTGCCGGCGGAGGGATGCTGCTACAACTACGTCCAGGCCGGCGTCGTCGTCTACGGCGACGACAACAACTTCCTGAAGCTTGTCCACGCGTCCATCTGGGAGACGCGGCAGACGGAATGGGCCAAGGAGATGGCGCCCGTGCCCGACGGCTATCCCCGGTACGGGAACACGGTCGTGTCGGCACCGGGCGAATGGACCTGGTTCCGTATCGCTCGCTGGAACCACGGCGGCCGCCAGCACTATCAGGCCTATGTCAGCCAGGACGGCACCAACTGGAATCGTGGTGGAGTCTGGGCGCACAACCTGGATTCGCCCCAGCTGGGCCTCGTGGCGATGGGCGGAGAGGGCTTCCAGGCCGAATTCGACTACGTCAGGGTTAACCGGATCCGCGTCTTGAACGACGACCCGATCTAGCGGACGCGCCGGTCAGGTGGTCGGCGTGGCGGAGTGCCAGGGTCGCGGGTCAGCGCGCAGCAGCGAATAGATGAGCACGTCCTGATTGCGGCCGTCGTTGAAGAAGGCGCCGCGTGCCGTGCCCTCGAGCGTGAAGCCGCACTTCTCGGCGATCCGCCGCGAGGCTCCGTTCTCGGGCACGATCACGAGATGGATGCGGTTCTCCTTCTTGGCCCAGAACAGGTAGTCAATCAGCAGCTGAACCGCCTCGGTGGTGTAGCCGCGACCGGCGAACTGCTCGTCGTACAGCTGGTACGACAGCTCGAAGGCGTCCCAGTAGCTGACCGGCCGGAAGAACTCGATGTGGCCGGCGATCTCGCCTTCCATGGTCGTAATGACCAGCATGCCCTCGGTCTTCTGCCAGAAGCCGTGCTCGCCGAACTCGCGCTTGAATGCGGTCTCGGACATCACGCCCAGTGGGAAGTAGTCGCCGCGCATTCCAATCGCGGCGTGCGCGTCATAGAGCCGATCGAGGTCGGTGCTGCGGACAGTGCGCAGCTTGACCAGTTTTCCGTCGAGCATCGGTCCTCCCGTAGGCGCCAGATCGGCCGTTCGCGTCGCTCACGATACCTCCTACTCCAGCAGCAAACAGCACAATCCTCTGTAGCGGTTCGTCCTTGATCGATCCCATGAGAACACTCGCCGCCATCGTGGTCATGACAGTCGCACTCGGCTTTTCGACCGCCGCCGCGTTCTTTGCGGTTGGCGGCAGGGTCGCCCTACTCGGGACATCCGTCCTGAGTCGCGAGTGGCCTGCCATCTATGGGCTACTGGGCCTGTTCGCGGTTGGTGTAGGACTTCTCTTTGGCACCGCCTGCAGTTCCTGGCCTCCCCGTCGGATCGTCCTTGTCATCCTCGGTGGCTGGATTGGCGAGTACCTGGTCCTCGCCTCGGGCCTTCTAGCTCTTGAACTCAACCCGCTCAACTCTCTCTACTACTGGTTGCTTGCAACAGCGGGGCCAATGCAGCCTGTCCTGGCCTGGATCGGTGCGCTCGCAGGACAACGCGTTCGCCGACGAACGGCCGGAGAGGCACAACGGTTAACCTGAGGCGTGGGGCTGGTGGGCATCTCACGTGCCGACCCGTCCTATGCCGTCGGCTCGTGGTTGCACACGCGCCGGCGGCGCTTTTGTCACTACGCGGATAGCCAGGTAGGGCCATGTGAGCCGCCAGCTCCCGTGGATAGGCTCGCCCCTGTATCGCTTCGCGAATGAGGGAGTCCCATGCCCTGGTTCAGTAGGAAGAAGTCGGACGACGAGCCGGTCGATCTAAACGACAGGTCGCCGCAGCTCGGTATCAAGTACAAGGACCTCCAGATCCTCGGGATGCTGATGGCCGCCGGCGCAGACATACGCCAGGCCCGCCACGCGCTGTACTACCTGTACTTCTCAACGCCAGAGGCCGCCGAGGCCGGAGCGAATGCGGCCCGCGCGGCGGGGTACACGTGCAACGTCGGCGAGCCCATCCCAGAGCGTCCTGACCTATGGATGCTCACCTGCGAGCGGCCAGACGTGGTACTCGAACCCACCAACGTGATTGCTGCGGATGACCTGTTCCAGGGCATCGCCGATCGACACGGCGGCGAGTTCGACGGCTGGGAGGCTTCGGCTCAACCCTGAGTGAGGCCGTCCGCGATACTCGAGGCGTGAAGCTGTATTTCGCAGGTCCGCTGTTCACGACACCTGAGCGCGAATGGAATGCCGAGGCCGCCGCGGCATTGCGGGCTGCCGGACACGAGGTCTTCCTGCCCCAGGAACAGGAGCCGGGCTTGGACGGGCCGGGCATCTTCGCAAAGGATGTCGGCGGCATCGACTGGGCTGACGGGCTCGTGGCGATCATGGACGGCCTCAATCCCGACGCGGGGACGGCCTGGGAAGTCGGCTATGCATTCGGCAAGAAGCCGATCGTGCTCGTCCGGACGGATATCCGGTCCATGGCCGGCGCTATCGGTGCGTACAACCCAATGCTGGCCCAGGCAGCAACCATCCGCCTGGACCTTCCGGCCGCGTCGACCGCGGAGGTCGTCGAGGCCATCGTGGACGCGCTCGACCGGATCCAAGCCGCTTAAGCGTCGGCCCGGCACGGGCAGAGTGGCGGAGAGGGAGGGATTCGAACCCCCGGACCTTTCGGTCAACGGTTTTCAAGACCGCCGCCATAAACCGCTCGGCCACCTCTCCGTGTCGAAAAGAGCATAACGAG
>DASQLS010000176.1:0-2216 GCA_035629915.1 Candidatus Limnocylindrales bacterium
GTGAAGTCGTTCCACCACGCATAGGGGAAGTCTTCGTAGAACGAGAGGCGGCCCACGAAAGCGGGTCCCGGCATCACCCACCGACGCTGCTCGGCGAGCAGGGCGAGGCCGACCTCGCGGCACAGCTGGTGGTCGACGTGACCGCCGATCGCGAGCGGGAAGTAGACCATTTGCGGCTCGAGCCGGACGATCTCACTGCGCAACAGCTCGTACGGCGCAACGTCGTCGTCGCGCACGCGGCCGAGCAGCTGGTCGTCGCCCTCGTAGCCGCGATGGACCGCGTCGGGCTGGTCGAGAAAGATGACCGAAGCCTCGGCGAAGAACGCGTAGCGCTCCTCCTCGAGTCGGCGGATCTCGGCCGCGTCGGCAGCCGAGAAATCGACGCCCGCCATGCTGCCCTGACCGCCGATCGTGTCGGCCACCGGACGCGCGTCGGTTTCCTGGTTGGTGACGTTGGCCGAGCGGGTCCACGCCGCCCGCTGCCAGAACTGGCGGGCCTGGGTGTTGGCGTAGTCCTGGGTGACGTCGAGCCGGTCGGGATTGGCCATCCACGGCGGACTGCCACCGGCGGGAACCTCGATCGGGTAGTCGGGAGCGATGTTCTCGCGCCGAAATGCCTCGGTCAGCGGCCAATTCACCTTCGTGCCGAAGCCAAGTGCGGCGCGCTGGTAATCCGTCATGCCGCCGTTTGTCGTGCTCGAGCCGCCGGAATAGACGGTCAGGATCGTCACCGACTGGCCCAGCTCGCGCAGGGCGGCTACGAGACCGCCGCACGATAGGGCGATGTCGTCCGGGTGGGGCGAAACGAAGACGTGGGTCATCGGCAATCGAGCATATCAGCGGTCACTGAAGCCGTGCTCGCCGAGCAACGGCACGAACACGGCCGGCTCGACCGGCACGCGGCTGAATCCATCGGGCGCCGGCCGGATGAGGGTGATCATCTGCTCGGCGCGCCCGCCGATGGGCAGCACCAGCCGGCCGTCGGGCAGCAGCTGTTCCACGAGCGGCACCGGCACCTGCGGTGTAGCGGCGGCAACCACGATCCCGGCGAACGGGGCTCGCTCCGGGAGTCCCGCACTGCCGTCGCCGACGGCCACGTCCACGTCGTAGCCGAGCTCGGCCAGGCGATCGCGCGCGGCCGCAGCCAGGTCCGGGTCGCGCTCGATCGACACGACGTCCGCGCCGAGCTGGGCGAGCACGGCCGCCTGGTAGCCCGAACCCGTGCCGACGTCGAGCACGCGCGGCCGCTCGCCATCGTGCGCGTCGCGCCAGGCGGGGAGTGCCAGCGCCTGGGTCATGCTCGCCACGATGTACGGCTGCGAGATCGTCTGGCCGTGGCCGATCGGTAGCGCGCCGTCCTCGTACGCGGAGCCAGCCAGGTTCGCCGGCACGAACTGCTCACGCGGTACGGCACGCATGGCGGCCAGGACCTCGCGATCGGCTATGCCGCGGTGCTCGAGCTGCCGGCTCGCCCAATCATCGTCCGAGATTGCCTGGGATCCAGCCTGTGACTGTCCCCGTCGCGGACGACGCAGCCAGTCACGCATCTGACTAGGTTGGGCTCGGCTCTGGCGATGCGCTGGGCGCCGGGCTGCCTGACGGCTCATCGGTTGGCGAGGTAGCTGCGCTCGGCGATGGCGACGCGGTCGCATCCGGCGTGGCGGTAAGCGATGGCGTAGGAGTGGGTGAAGCGGACGGCGAGGGCGACGGAGACGCAGGGGTCAGCGCGCCCGATCCCCCGAACAGCAGCCCATAGGCAAAAATCACGGCGAAGACGGCCACGATCAGTCCGACCCACCACTTCGAGACGCGATCGTCGATATAGGGCAGCTCATCTTCAGCGCGAGCCTTGGGATCCCTAACCGACGATGCGGCCTTGTCCGCCTTGGCCTTCGTGGCCTTGTCGGCAGCGCTTCCTGCCACGACGGCCGCGGCAGCGACCGGCTCGGCGCCGACGTCGTCCTCTGCCTCCGCCTCGTCGTCGTCCCGGGCAGCTTCAGGCTCGCCGTCCACTTCGGCCAACTCGGGCTCGACCTCGACGACCTCCGGCTCTGTGACCTCGGCTACCTCAGGTCCGACCGCGGGCTCGGGCTCGACGGCTTCAGGCTCGACCACCACCTCGGGCTCGGCGTCCGCTTCGGCTTCGGTCGGCTCGTCGGCGGTGACGGGCGCCTCGTCGGCATCAGCCGGCGCCTCGTCGTCGATCGGAGCCGGCT
>DASQLS010000177.1:0-5038 GCA_035629915.1 Candidatus Limnocylindrales bacterium
CGATGTTGCTCGGCGGTGGCACGCGCCTGTTCGACGGCGCCGAGGTCGGGCCGGCTCAGCTGGAGATGATGTCGGCCGAATCAGATCTCAAGCACGGCGTGATCCACGTTCGCTACCGCGTCGCCTAGGGACAGAGCATGAGCGGACCTGCGGTTACGGATGTCTTCGCCATCCTCGCGACGCGCGACCTGGAGCGCGCGCTGGGCTTCTACCGCGATCTCCTCGGTGGCGTCGTGACGTTTTCCTATCCGGGAACGGACGGAACGGTCGTGTATGCCGGGCTGGACATTGGTTCGGCGCACCTGGGGATCGGCCACGATGCTGGTCTCGTCGACGCCGCGCGGCCGCGGCCCATCAGCCTGTGGCTGTACACGGACGACTGCGACGCGCTCGTCGAAAGGCTGCGTGAGGCGGGCACGACCATCATCGAGGAGCCGACCGACCAGCCGTGGGGTGAGCGCGTCGCGCGGGTGCTCGATCCGGACGGCAACGAGGTGCTCGTGGGCCAACGAGGGGAGTCCTAACTCCGCGAACGCGTCGTTCTATTGCTAGTGGACACGAGTGATAGATTCCTGACGAGTGACCGGTGGCGAGGCCATGTGACCACCGGAAGGATCGTGAGGAGGCTCGAAGATGCCCGACAAGAGTCTGTACGAGCGGCTCGGAGGTGTATTCGCAATCGCGGCCGTCATCGATCATTTCAGTGATGCGGTCGTCAGAAACCGGTCTGTAGGCCAGGGGTCAGACAACCCGGCGCTGAACGAGTGGCACACCCAGCAGCTCGCCCGATTGCCAGGCCTGAAGTTCATGCGCACGCTGTGGGTCTGCGACATCTCTGGCGGTCCATACGACTTCACGGCCACCAAGCCCGGCGCCACCGATCTGGGCTTGGAAAACGCCCACCGCGAGCTCAGGATCTCGCCCACTGAGTTCGACGAGGTCGCAGCCGAGCTGTCGCGCAGCCTCGACCACTTCAACGTGCCTGAGCAGGAGAAGGGCGAGGTCCTGGCCGCGTTCGCAGCTCACAAGGGCGAGGTGACCGAAGGCTCGCTGGCCGGCGTCGGCAGCTAGATCGCCAGCCAGCGCCCTAGCTGGCTCGGACCAGCTCGAACACCGGCCGCCGGGTGGCCGCGGCCTCAGGATCGGTAACGATGTCGGAGGCGTAGCCGCTGATCAATGCCCGTGACGCGATGCGCGTGAGAAGCGGCATGCGGGGAATACCGGGAACCAGAACGTCTCGGAAGAATCGAGCTGCCTGGTCGGTGCCGAGCTCGACGGCGCGCAGCGTTTCGCGGCGGCCGCCAAGTCTCATCTCCAAGCCAGGATTTGCGCGCAGGTTGCGACACCAGTTGACGTCGCCGAACGTCCCGACCACGTAGCGCCGTCCATCGATCTCGATGACCGCAAGCGCCTGAGTGCGCGGCTCTCCGCTGACCCGGCCGCGGACGGTAACCAGGCGATTCGGGCCGATGGGTACGCCGGCGCGAAGCAGGCCGCGGATGATCGGGCCAGGGAGGCGAATGTAGCCCGGCACGTGGGCGACTGGTCGGCTGAGGGATGCTGGGGCGTGGGTCATCGATCGTCTCCTGATGGTTTGTCACGTTTGAACTCGTTGTCTTCGTCAATCAATTGACGGAACCTTTGGAGAAGACGTGACCAACCTGACGACCTCACCTGATCCAGCGGCGACCGAGCGCGCACGGCTGTTCGAGAACGAGCGCACTCATTTGCGCTCGGTTGCCTATCGGATGCTCGGCTCGCTGGCCGAAGCGGACGACATGGTTCAGGAGGCCTGGTTCCGCTACAGCCGAACGGACACCAGCGAGGTCGTGAACCTGCGGGGATGGCTGACAACGGTGGTGGCCAGGCTGTGCCTTGACGCACTTCGCACGCGCAAGGCAAGACGGGAAGAGCCTGCCGGCTTCCATCTGCCCGAGCCGATCCTGAGCGGACCAGGCGGGATGGACCCCGAGCAGCAGGCGCTCCTGGCCGATTCGATTGGCCTGGCGATGTTGGTCGTGCTCGACACGCTCACGCCGCCTGAGCGCCTGGCCTTCGTGCTCCACGACGTGTTCGCCGTGCCATTCGACGAGATCGCGCCGATCGTCGACCGGACGCCCGAAGCCGCCCGGCAGCTTGCCAGCCGTGCGCGCCGTCGAGTTCACGGCAAGGCGGTCGAGTCGGACATGGACCTGAGCAGCCAGCGCGAAGTGGTCGATGCGTTCGTTGCTGCATCTCGTAACGGGGACTTCGAAGGCCTGTTGGCAATTCTCGATCCGGATGCCGCGGCGCGGACGGATTTCGGCAGGCAGCGACCGGGCGGCGCGGTGGAGGTGCTCGGCGCACACGCCGTCGCCGAGCGTGCCCTTGGATTCAGACGCCTTGCTCCCGCCGCCCGGCCGGCGATTGTCAACGGCACTGCCGGCCTGGTCGTCTTCACCGGCGACCGCCCGTACGCGGTCCTCTCGTTCACCATGCGCGGCGGCAAGATCCACGAGATCGACATCCTGGCCGACTCGGAGCGACTCGCTCTGCTCGACCTCACGGTGCTTGCCGACTAGGCATCGCACGCCGGCCTCCCGATAGGCTGATCACTTTCTGGTCGCGTCAGCCCCCTGATCCGGCGCCGCCGACTCCATCGAAGATTTGCCATGAAGTTGTCCCGTCAAATGGCTTCGCGTGAGTGTGCCTTCATGGCCCTCTGACTGAAGGTTTCCCGCTGCGCCCCGGTCGGCGCGACACTTGAGGAGACCTTTCGATGAACGCGTGCCCAGGCGGACTGCCCCGTGGCGCTTGACCGCGGCCAGCTCTTCGGGGCATATCGACTCGAGCAGCACGTCGGTACCGGCGGCCTTGCCGAGGTCTGGCGAGCCCTCGACACCCGGAGTGGGCGCGTAGTCGCTCTGAAGCGGTTCACCGGCGCGCTGACCGCGAAGGGTTCCGAGCAGTTGCGGGCTGACATGGAGTTGCTCGCCGCACATGCGTTGCGTGGCCATCCGAACGTGGTCGAGGTGTACGGCGGCGGACCCGAGCCTGCGCCGCATGTGGTGATGGAGTTCATGGATGGAGGCGATCTCCGGCGCGAGCTCAACCAAGCTGGCCGGCTGACCGTGGAGCGAACGCTGGACGTGGGACATGCCCTCGCCAGTGCTCTTGCCGCCGCATCGGACGCAGGCATCGTCCACGGCGACATCAAGCCGTCGAACGTCCTGCTTGGCGCGGACGGTGCCATCAAGCTGGGCGACTTCAATGTCGCCCGCGTGGTCGGGTACAGCGGTGGGTCGATATCGGGTGCCGTTCTGTCCTTCGACTATGCGGCACCGGAGGTGTGGGATGGGCGATCCTCGGCCAAGTCGGACCTCTATGCGTTCGGCTGCGTGCTGTTTGAATGCCTGGTCGGCAGGCCGCCATTCAGCGGAACGTACGCGGAAGTGTTCCGTGCCCACATGGAGCAGGCTCCCGACCTCGAAGCCCTCCCGCCGGGCGCGCCACGCAGCCTACGCGCGCTGATCGGCCAGTTGCTCGCCAAGGATCCGGCGCAACGTCCGGCCGACGCCCGCGTTGTCATGCACCGGCTGGAGGCAATCGGGAAAGAGGTGCCGGCCCTGGAGGGTGCGGCTGGGGCGATCCTGCCCACATCGATTGGGCAGTGGGTTTTGGAAAGCGCGCATCCGACGACGCCGTGGGCGTGGCGGGCTCGGAGCAAGTCAGATGGTTCAGAAGCAACGATCGAGCTGTTCTTTGGTGACGCCTCCGTCGGCGAGCAGCTTCGCCGGGCCGTGACAATCAACGACCGACTCACGCCCTTTGGTGCGGAACGGCTGATCGAGACCAATCGGCTTTTGTTACGCCCCGACGAAGGCTTTGGCCGGCCTACTCCACCTGGCTGGATCTTCTGGGTTGCACGCGATGAGATGCGGCCTGCCAGCGCCACCACGCTCGATAAGCAAGCGCTTGGCCGCGCAGTCGCCCAGCTAAGCGCGTTGCAGGGCGCCGCGGCGAGCGTCCGTTTGCCGCTCGACCTGTCGCCGGACAAAGTCGTCGTTCTCGATGACGGATCGGTTCACGTCCGAAGGCCAGGGCTGCCGGGCGGCAACACCGGGGCCGCCACCACGAGTGCGCTGGTTGCGCTGCACGCGCTGGCCGCTCCCGAACTGCGACCGCTCGTCGCAGGTGCCGCCTCGCTCGATGCGCTGGCCCTCGCAGTTGGCGCACCCGTGCCTGCCGTGGCTGCCAGTCTTGAGGCACCAACGGTCTACGTCCCAGGCGGGCCGCCACCGCTGGCACCAGATCCCGGTCTTCAGAGGACAACGATTCTGCCCCGACAGGCTCCCGCGGCCACGACTGCCGTTGCCGTCGGGCGTCGCAGAAATGGACCTGCGCTCGTGGCGCTGCTCGGCGTCGCCGCGCTCGCCCTGGTCAGCCTTCTGGCGCTCGTTGCGTTCAACAACCTGTCAAATCCCGCTTCGCCCACACCGCCGATCCTTGGTGGTATCGCTACGGACAGCCCCGCTCCGCCCGTCGCAACGCCTGTGCCAACACCAATTCCCACCGCCTCGCCCTTGCTTACCCCGGCGGCCAGCTTGCCCCCGACACCCACGCTGGTCCCGATAACGACCCCGATCCCGACACCAGTCCCGACCCCCGCGCCCACGCTGGCTCCGACTGATGCGCCACTGCCAACCGATTCACCTCCGCAGCCAACCAACCCACCTCCGCGGTCAACGGAACGGCCTCCGCGGCCTACCGAACCTCCCCCACAGCCTACGAATCCTCCTCCTCAGGCCTGGCAGGTTGACATCTCGGCGAGCGACAATCGCGTCAGCAACGGCGAGAGGGTCGCGATCCGGGCAACGTCGAACCGGTCGGTGACTTCGACGCCGTACTACATCCAGGTCTATAACCCCGATACCGGGTTCATCCATTGGTCGTGCGCGATCGGGACGAGCTGCGGCGGCGGCGCTCGCCGCGAGAACGTCACGGCCGCGTATCAGGCACGGATCTCGAACGCGACCGGCGGCGACGTGCAGGCTCAATC
>DASQLS010000178.1:0-4617 GCA_035629915.1 Candidatus Limnocylindrales bacterium
CGGCGACGAAGGCCTCGACGACCGCGTGGAAGTCCATGGGATCGCAGCCCGGCGCGTAGACGGCGGTGAGACGGGCCGGTACCCGGAGTGCGCGCAAAAGTGCGATCACGAGATGGGCGTAGTCGCGGCAGACTCCGGCACCGCCCACCAGGGTCTGCGTTGCTCCGTCCGTGTGGCCGCTGCTGCCCGGCACGTAGACGAGGCGGGTGCCAACCCAGGAGGAGACGGCCTCGAGCAGATCACCGTCGTGCACACCTGCGAACTCGGATGAGGCGAAGCCGCCAAAGGTGTCGGACTCGATGTAGCGGCTTGGCCGGCGATAGAGGGACAGGTCGGCCAGTGAAGGCGGGGTCATCTCGGCGGTCCCGCGTACCTGCGCCTCGTAGTAGACCTGTGAATAGCCTTCCGGCAGGGTGACGAGATGGAGACGGCCCTCGTGAGGGGTGGCCACCTCGACGGTGTTGAGCTCGACGTCCCGATGAACTACCGAAAGCTTTTCGGTGACTTGTAGGCCCGGCGTGTGAGCGACGGCAATCTGAAGTTCTACTTGGCACTCGCCGTGGGCAGTGATCCCCAGCTCGGCGCCCACGGTTCGGTCCATGGAAGGATCCTCACACGCGGCAGCTTGGCCGTCGTCATCAGAACCTGCACCGACGACCACTCCTTGTCCAAGGAGGACAAGCGCCGGCAAGGTGGACATGATCGCCTCGCACGACGACGTCGAATGAGCCTGGCCGTGCTCGCCGTCAACGCGACGAGGCTCCGAACCTCGTGACGGTACGCCGTGGTCACCATGGCGCGTCCGGTCGCGGCGGAGACGCGCTTTGAACGCGGGACAATGGATCGTTCGCGGCACGCGGGCGGTGTAAGCCTGAGCGTTGACAGGTGGCTCCTATTCGCGTTCGGAGAGGTCGGCGCCGGTTCGCTCGAGGACCGGTCGTGCCGTCCGGTCGGCGAGCACCAGGGCGATCGCGCCGAGCGCGAGGAGGCCCGCGAAGATTCCGGCGCTGTAGGGATTGAACAGGCTGGCCGATCCGAGCGTTGACCCGCTCGCGAGCCCCGCGATCGCAGCGATACCGCCGAGCACAATGCTCGGCAGAAGCATCTCTCGACGTTGCGCCGCGAGAAGCATCGCTTGGGGCGTGCCAGCCAGTCGGAGTGCGATCAGGGTCTCCCGCTGGTCGAGGATTCGCGCGATGGCGCCAATGACCATCGAGGTGAGCGCGACCAGTGCCGCGATCGGCAGCACGAGGAGGCCAACGACGACTCCGTCCCGTACCAGCAACACGGTCGGCAGGTCCTCGGCCAGCCGCATCTCTGGTCCCCAGAGACGATTTTCGGTCATCGCGGTGCGGGCGCGATCCTGTTCTGAATCGGGACCGCGTGTGATCAGCGACAGGGTGGCCCACTCGTCCTCGTCGAGCCAGAACGGCGCGGCGGTCGGCTCGATGTCCGCCTGGATGTCGTCGGCCCGGAGCACAACTTCGGCTTCGCGAACGGTGGCGTCGAGGGAGACGGCAGGTACGACGACGTCGAGCCGGTCGGCTCTGGAGGCGTATTCGCCGACGCTCCCGAGCCCGACCGGGAGGCTGGCGGCGACGAACCCGGCAATGAAGGAAGCCAGCGAGATGCCGCCGACGGTCCGCCAAGCGCTCCTCGGACTGTCCGAGAGGCGCCGGCCGGCAAGGAAGGTCGCCGGTTGCCGCGCACTTTGGGCGAGCAACCTTCCGAGACCACCGACGATCCATGGACCGGTCGACACGAGTCCCCAGCCGAGGATCAGCACGACGGTGAAGGCAATGGTCACGAAAGGGTTGCTGCTGCGCAGCCAGAACAGTGCCACCGCCGCACCGATGAACATGACACTCCACCAGCGCACGCGCGCCGAATCGCGACGAGCGCGGCGGTAGGTGCCCAACGGGTCGCGGACCGCCGGCACGAGTCCGGTCAACGCGCCCAGGGTCAGCACGCCCACCACCGCGACCACGGTGGCGAGGGTGGGCACGGCGCCCGGAGACACGTCCGCGGCGAACCATTCACCGCCCTTGATCGGCACCCGGGACGCCAATGGCACCAGGGCTCGATGGAGCACCGCCCCGACGACCGCTCCGATCCCGGCGAACGTCGCCAGCTCGGCGATGGTCAACCTCACCACCTGGGAGGTGCTCGCGCCGAGCAGGCGGAGGGTGGCTAGCCTTCGCTGTCGACGTCCCGCCATCAGGCGGGAAGCGAGGCCGCCAAGCGCGACGAGCGGAAGCGCCGCGAGGACGACGGCGAGCAGGGCCATGTCCCGGTAGGTGGTCTGGTAGATGTCCGGCGCGGTCGACCAACCGTTGATCTCGGTCGGCGTCACCGACGAGGCCTCGTTCCACAGATGAGGCGGCCGCGCATCGCTCATAGAGGAGTCGGCAGGGCTCCGACCGACCACGGCGACGAGTTCATCGGGGCTCTCAAGGAGGTTTTCGGAGAGTTCGGCCTTGACCGAGCCCGGGAACCTGTCGGCGAGCTGGTCGGCCGGCAGGTCCGTCATCAGCTCAGCAAGCGCAGGGGAGGCCCACAGCTCGCCCGCCGCCGGGAACCGGCCCATGCCCGGCACGTCGCGCGGGGCTTGGGTCAAAGCGGCGAGCTCGATGACCGCGATCGGGCGCTCCCCGACGTAGTCGGTGAACCCCGCCTGGATCGCCGTGGGCTCGCTGGTCGCCGCCTCGGGGGTCCGCCACGCCGTCCGATCCGCCCGTTGATCCAGACCTTGCTGCAACCCCAGCAACAGCAGCAGCACGAAGGTGATCACACCGCCGGCGACTAGAGGAAGTGCGATCTCCAGGCGAGCGGACTGCCCTCCGCCACGCAGCAAGCGCAGCCACAGTCCTCGCATCAGTCCAGGCTCTCCGGCTCGGGCGACGTCCGGCCGTCCACGACCCTGACGATCCGGTCACAGCGCCTGGCCACCCGTACGTCATGGGTGACGACCACCAGCGCCGACCGCCGATCCCGCACCGTCGACACCAGCAGCGACATGACCTCGTCACCGGTCTCTGTGTCGAGCGCGCCGGTCGGCTCGTCGGCGAACACCACCGCTGGCTCGATGATCAGCGCTCGGGCAATGCCGACCCGCTGAGCCTCGCCACCCGACAGTTCGCCCGGACGTCGCCGTTCCAGGCTCTCTAGACCAAGGCCAGGGAACAGTTCCCGTGCCCGGGTAACTGCGTCACGACGACGGAGCCCGGCCAGCATCAGCGGCAACGCAACATTCTCATCTGCCGACAGTTCCGGCAGCAGCCCCGGGAATTGGAAAACGAAACCGAAGTCGGACCGTCTCAGCTCGGCGCGGCGAGCATCCGAGAGCGCATCGACCCGAACCCCGTTGTAGACCACGTCCCCGCGCTCGGGCGTCACGACGCCGGAGAGGCAATAGAGCAGCGTGGACTTGCCCGACCCGCTTGGACCCATGACTGCGACCGACTCGCCCCGGTCGACCTCGAGCGAGGCATGGTCCAGGACGGTGGTGCGCCCATAGCTCTTCGCGAGGCCAGCGCCGGCAAGTACTGGCAGGGCCGGCATCGTAGCGAGGGCGTTCTGTGTCATGGCCCAGACGGTAATTCGCTTCGAACCGAGTGAGCATCGCGAACCGCCCTGATCTCGACCCTGGATCCACCCTCGGAGAACCCTGACCCTCCGTTGACTCGTGGAGGGACTCGTCGGGGTCGTAGAGACGCTCCAGTTCCGTGAGGTGCTTCGTCATCCCGGGATCCTGATCCGGCCGTGCACGCGGCCTGACCCTGTACGCCTACGCTCTCGCGATGACGCGAAGGGGCAACTAGGTCTGCTGCTGCCCGTATTCAAAGGCGGGATCGGTCGACTCGTGGAGAAGCGTCCTCATGGACGCCCTGTCGCGGCGGAATGACGCAGAAGTTGCGGCATGAGTGTGCATCCGGCAGCCCGGCTGGTGCCTACTTTTCGACCGCGACGAGATCAACCCAGACCGTCTCCAGGCCGGTGGAGTCGACCTCGTTGGCAGACACGATTAGGCGAGTTCGCGCGCTCGGAGCGGGAATGACCACCATCCCGTCGGCGTCTCCAAGTGACACAAGTTCTCGACTAGTCCTGACGACGATGTCGCACAAGACTTGCCTATCAATCGCTTCCTCGTGAGCCAACGAACGCACGTGAATCGTTGCTGTAGCCCAGTCCCAGTCGCCTTCGAACTTGTCGGCGTCGATGTCCTGCGCGTGCCGAACGCTCAGCGCGACGACGTCGCGGCCCACTGCTATGGAGCGTCCATCGAATTCTGTCGGCACCTCTGCCTGCGGGTCGCCCAGTACGGCGATTCCCCAGTGCCATGGTCGCGTCAGCGTCACCTCAGCGAGCGGTTGCATGGGCGCGATCGTACTTCGACGCGGCGATCTGGAAGCCCTGTTATCGGCAGATCCGCGCGCAGACGCGGCGGATTGACGCACCCGCCCCCATCGCGGCGACGCTCTGGTAGCGCAGGCCTAAGACGTGCTCATTCCCGGTCGCAGGTAGGCCATCCGAGCGATTCGAGGCAACGTCGGAACCTTCGGGTGCGACCGGGGTTGAACAGTTTGGGAGCCGTGGTTCCCCCAATGAGATGGAATC
>DASQLS010000179.1:0-7275 GCA_035629915.1 Candidatus Limnocylindrales bacterium
CACTGGTGGCCGGCCTGACCGCAACGTGATGGATCTGATCGCCGCCGATCGCGACATCCCGCGCTGGATCAAGGCCACGTCGTGGCGCAACCATCGACTGATGCAGCTCAAGAACGAGGAGCCCGGCGAGTACCTGCTCGACCTGCCCTGGATCCTTCGCCGCGAAGCACTCTCACTCGCCTACTTCAGCACAACAGACCCGCGTCGCTTGAAGGCCGTCGCTCACCTCGCGGCTGGGGCACGAAGGGCGATCCGCAAGCGCCAATCCACACGTCCGGCAATTTGAGAGCACGCTCGACTCTGGGACGCCTGTGGCGCTCCGCTCTCGTTAAGGTTCCTCTCGTCGGCAGAAATCCCCTGATGGATGACGCCTGGTACCGAAGGACATACCCCGATGTCGCAATCGGGCGTCTGTCAGCCCAGGCACACTACCGCCGGCATGGTGCTCGGGAGGGGCGCGACCCCAACCCGTACTTCGACACCGACTGGTACTTGGAGCACAACCCGGACGTGGAGGCGAGCGGCATGAATCCGCTCGATCATTACTACCGATTTGGTGTCCAGGGAGGACGCGACCCGAGTCCCTTCTTCGACACAGACTGGTACCTCCTGAACAATCCCGACGTCGCTGCCGCAGGCATCCATCCGCTGCTTCATTACATTCGATCGGGCCGTGAAGAGGGCCGTGCACCGCGGCGCTCGTATGGCGTCCCCGGCTCATGGCCCGACCGAGATGATTCACACCTTTCGGCCGTGTTCTCTGGCGCTCGACCCGCCGTGCCGCTGCCGTCATCGACCGACGTGGCCACATCGCGTCTTGTCGCCTTCCTCTCGTCCGATCAGCGCCTCACCTTCCCTGTTCAGGATCGGCCGGCTGTCTCCGTTGTCATACCGACATACGGGCAAGCCCGGCTCTCGCATCTAGCGCTCGCGAGCCTATTGGAGACAGCAGGGGAGGTCCCCATAGAAGTCGTCGTGGTCGATAACGCGTCGAGCGATGAGACGCGCGATCTGCTGGCGCGCACCGACAACGTGGAGGTGATCCTGAACGAGCAGAACATCGGATTCGGGCATGCCTGCGGTCAGGGCGTGGCGCGCGCCAGGGCGGGCAAGGTCGCCTTCCTCAATAGCGACACGGTCGTCACCCACGGCTGGCTCGCGCCGCTCGTCGAAACGCTTGATGGCAACCCACAGGCGGCGGCTGTCGGGAGCCGACTGATCCATCTCAACGGCAGACTTCAGGAGGCGGGCGGCATCGTCTGGCGAGACGGATCAGTGTCCGGATATGGCCGCGGCGAGGATCCTCTCGATCCGGCCTTCGGCTACGTCCGCCCAGTGGACTTCTGCTCCGCCGCCGCCCTGCTCGTGGGTCGCGAGACCTTCATCGAGGCGGGCGGGTTCGATCAGCGCTATGCCCCGGCGTATTACGAAGATGTCGATCTCGGCTTGACGCTCTGGCACAAGGGTGGCTCGGTCCTGTATCAACCTAGGTCGGCGGTCTTCCACCTCGAGTTCGGAAGCTCGCCGTCGCAAGGTGCTCCAAGGCTGCAGCAACGCAATCGGGAACGGTTTGTTGGCAAGTGGCAGACGGACCTCGAGCAGCGAGACGAGCAATCACGGACAGCGAGCTTGCGCCGGCGCGATCGGCGGCAAGGGCTGCGCGTGCTCCTGATCGACGATCGAATCCCGGAGCCCTCGCTGGGTAGCGGAGCACCCAGGACACGGGCAATCGTGAAGATCCTGGCCGACCGGGGATACGTGATCACCTTCCTGCCGACTCTTGATCGGCTCCCCGTCGAGCCGACCACCGGCGAGTTGCAGCAGGCTGGAATCGAGGTCCTGTGGGGTGTCACGGACATTCACGAGCTCTTGCGCAGCCGTCATGACCTGTACGACGTAGCCGTCGTCAGCAGGCCGCACAACGCCCGTTTCATCAGGATGATCAAGGACCTAAGCCCGAAAACGCGCGTTGTTTACGACGCAGAGGCCGTCTATTCGGTCCGCACCGCCTTGCAGGCGCAACGGTTGGGTGGCCACGAAGGCGCCTCGGTGTCCGACCTCATCGAACGGGAGATGAACCTGGTCCAGGGTGCCGACATCGTCGTTGCCGTGACCGAGCGCGAAGCTGGGATCTTTCGTGAGCACAGTCCAAGTACAACGGTCGTGACGTTCGGTACCGCCGTGGAGACGCGCAGATCGACCCCAGCGTTCGAGGACCGCAGCGGCCTGCTGTTCGTCGGCAATCTCAGCACGCCGCCCAACTCGGACGCGATGGTGAGCTTTCTCGAAGCGACCTTTCCCGTGGTCCGGGAGCGGTTCGATTGTCGATTGACGGTCGTCGGAGGCGGTGCTTCCGAGGCGCTCCATGCCGCCGCCGGCGTCCACGCTTCAGCCGTCGATTTCATCGGTCGTGTCGATGATCTGGGTCCCTACTACGACCGCGCCCGCCTCTTTGTGGCCCCGCACAGATTCGCTGCTGGTCTGCCATTGAAAGTGGTTGATGCGATGGCTAACGGCTTGCCGTGCCTTGTGTCTGAGCTCCTCGGTGATCAACTCGACCTAACCCGTGAGCACCGAGCTCTTGCCGCGCCCGACAGCGACTCGTTTGTCGATGCGCTCGAACGGCTCTACAGCGATTCGGTGGCGTGGCAGCAGAGCCGAGAGCTTGGGCTGGCGCTGGTCGAATCGCGGTACTCGTATGAAGCTGGCGCTGACCTGCTCGCAGAGGTCATCGGGTGAGGGACGACGGGACTGCCCTGTTGTTTCTGCACATCCCGAAGACGGCAGGAACGTCACTCGTCCGAGAGCTGGACCTTCATTTCCGAGCCGACGCGCGGCTGCACCTGTACGACCCTTCCCCCGACTCGATTCACCCGGATGACTTTCCGGGCCTGCCCTACGAAAGCCGCGCGCGGCTGCGGTTCGTCGCGGGCCATTTCGAGTACGGGATCCATGAGCTGATTCCGCGACCAGCCAGGTACATCACCATCCTGCGCGACCCAGTCGATCGCATCCGCTCGCTGTACGACCACTTTCGAAGCAACGACGAGCCAGGAGAGGCCGATTGGCACCGTTGGATCAAGGCCCATAACGCCGACCTTCAGAGATTCGTGAATGATCAGCCCACGGTGCAGACGGACAACTACATGGTTCGACTCGTGTCTGGGTTGCATCCGCCGCTTGGCGCGTGCACGCCCGAGATGCTGGCGATCGCCAAGGCACACCTCGATACGTTCAGCGTTGTACTGATCCAGGAGGACATGAGACCGGGGCTGGCGCGTCTGTCAGAACTGCTCGAAGTCACGATCGACTCGCTGCGAGAGCTCAACGTCAACCGGTTACGCACCGAGTCGGTGCCCGACACCACTCGTGAAACGATCGCCCGAAGGAACAGTCTGGACGTCGAGCTGTATGCGCATGCGCGCGAGGTTCGCCCGTTCGGCTGAGGCGCGCACGTCGCGCCCTAACTGGAGACGATCTCAGTCTCGTAGAACCGCAAGGCGTCCTCGGTGTCGCCGGTGAAGCGGATCGTGCCCTGATCCAACACGACAGCGCTGTCGCATAACGAACGAACAGCTGCCGCGCTGTGGCTCACGAACAAGACAGTTTTGCCCATGCCTACGAGCTCTCTTATGCGCGCCTGGCACTTGCGTTGGAATCCTGCATCGCCCACGGCCAGGACCTCGTCGATCAGAAGAATGTCAGCGGCGAGGTGGGCCGACACGCTGAAGGCCAGTCGGAGGTACATGCCACTCGAGTAGTGCTTGACCGGGGCATCGAGGTAGCGGCCGATCTCGGCAAACTCGATGATCTGGTCCTGAACGGACTCGATCTCGTGCCGGCCCATGCCAAGGATCATGCCGCTCAACAGGATGTTGTCGCGTCCAGTCAGCTCAGGGTGGAACCCGGTGCCAACCTGAAGCATGGCTCCAACTCGGCCGCGAGTCATCGCTTCGCCTTCGGTTGGCGCCGTAACTTTGGCAAGGATCTTCATCAGTGTGCTCTTGCCCGATCCGTTGCGACCAAGCACTGCCAGGACGTGACCCTGAGGCACCTCGAATGAGACGTCCCGAATGGCCCACATGGTCTGGGCGTCGGTTTCGGCAGCGCTGCGCCGCCCAAGGGCACCGCCCAATCGATCGTAGAGTGCCCCGCCCGAAGTGCCCACGTGGTAGCGCTTGCCAAGCGCGCGCACCGACACCGCATGCGCGATCGAGGTTTGCGTCATACGACGTCCGCGAACGTGGGCTCGCGATGGCGGAAGACGAGGTAGCCGACGATGAGCAGGAACGCGGTCGACAAGGTGCTCACCAGCCACGCGGCCGCATCGGGAGCCGGCGTCCCTGCCACGGCGTGGCGGAACCCCTCAATCGACAGCGCCACGGGGTTGAGGAAGTAAAGCCACCGGATCGGTTCGGGCACAAGTGTGCTCGGATAGATCACCGGCGAGATGAACATCCAGAGCTGTGCCAAGAAGGGCAGGAGCTGAGTCACGTCGCGATAGGTCGTATTGATCGCCGACAGAGATAGTGAGACGCCGAGTGCCGCGAGCCAGGCGATCGCAAGCAGTGGCGGGATCAGAAGCAGGCTGGTTGGCGCGATGCCGTAGAAGATGAGTACCGCCGCCAACGCGACCAGGCCGAACAGGAGGTCAGCGAGGCTTGCGATCGCCACCGATATGGGGAAGTAAGCGCGAGGGAAATACACGCGACCGACCAGCGTGGCGTTGGCGACGACGCTTGTGCTTCCCTCGTTCAGAATCTTGCTGACCATTTGCCACACCACGAGACCGCTCAGAAAGAAGACGGGGTAGGGGATTCCTTCGGAGGGCACGCGTGCAAGTGCGCCGAAAAAGACGGTGAAGACAAGCATCAGCGATACGGGTTGCAAGAGCGCCCACGCGGCGCCCACCAGCGTCTGGCGGTAACGCACCATCAGATTGCGTCGTGCCAGGACCAGGCAAATAGCGCGATAGCGCCAAAGTTCTCCCAAATCGAGGCCCGGCCATCGCCGTGGTGGCCTGATGAGGGTGATCAAAGTGGACGCCCCACTCTCTGCGTCGGCACCGAGTTGCGCGGGCACGGCGTCGGGCGTCATGAGGCGATCCTAGCGGGACTCCAGGCCCCCACGACCAACCCTCTGCGAAGCCCAGCGATACAGAAGCAGCATCCCAATCACGCTCAGGCAGGCCGCGAATGGCCAGGCCGGTAGCAGATAGTGCGTCGAGATGGCGCCTGGCCAAGAGGCCACCTCGATGTACGTGATCATGGCCACGCGTGCTCCAACGACGACCAGGCACACGAAGGCTACGAACAACAATCGGCGCTGTAGCCGGCGCGCCGATGCGGACGCGAGTGTCACCAGTACGCCGACGAGCCCGATCGTCAACACGATCGGCATGACAGCCCCGTATGCCAAACCGAGCGTATCGACGACTTGAAATCCGGGGCCATACTCGGCGACTGGCAAGGGAACCGAGGGCTCTGCTTCCTGCAACGCTGCCATGGGCTGGTGGACAACGCTCGCCAGACGGAAGAGATCGGACGGATTTCCGCGGCTTGGGGTGAGGTCTGCGCGCCTTGCGAGTAGCGCGTAGATGGCTCTTGGAGCAAGAGCGGCGCCATCAAACACGTAGTCGGCTTCGACCGGCGGCTCGAGCGATGCCCGCAGCGGCCCGCAATCGATGATCCCGCTGTCGCAGGCGGAGTTCACCTCGGTCGCGATTGAAGTCATATACGCCTGTGCGGATGCCTCGTTCGGCCAATGACCAGCGTCGCGAATAGCGGATCGCAAAGCCCACACGAACCAGCCACCCATGACCTGGCCGCACGGGAGCTGAAAGTCTGGGCGGACGTCGGCCAGCGCCGGGTTCGGAACGCATCCGTACGAGGCCCAACGGGCCGAGCTCTCGTCGAGGAACGGCCTGAGCTCCGCCATTGCAGGGCTCACCGCGTAGGCCGTCTCGAGCGCGGCTGATGGCACAGGAACGTAGCGCGGTCTTTGGTCAACGCTGATCCGGGTCAGGGCGCCGTAAGCGCCGGGCAGGGTGCCGTCGCGGAGATCGTTGATCAGGCCCGTTCCATATACCCGGGCATTGGCCAGGGATACCGCCGCGATAGGAATGGATGCTCCGATCACCAGCGCCAACAGGGTTGATCCCACGCGCAACGCCAGCCGTCCACTCTGACCGCCGAGCCCTTCCTTTCGCGTCCTCAGGGCACCGACACTCCCGACTACGAACGCCAGCGCCAGTAGTGCCAGGGCGGGCGTCAGCCAGATCCCTTCCTCGCGGGTCAGCCAGAACATTCCCCACACGAAGCCCAGAACGCCGGCTAGAGCCAGCCTCCTCGGTGCCGCCCAGGTCATGTCAAACGCATCGAGCGCCAGCAATAGGCCGCCGGTCACCACGAGAGCGGTAAGAGTCGTGTACAGCGTGTCTCGCGTCAGGTGGGCGTCGCCGATCACCTGCGGCGCGAGGGCCAACAGGATGAAAAGGCCGATTCCCACGACGGCGGACCTGGCAATTCGCCCGACCACCAGGCTCAGAAACGCGGCCGCAACGAGGAACAGTGCGTGGTCGGCGACCTTGGCGGGCAGGCCGGCGGCGATGGTTACAGCGAGAAATACGGGATAGCCCGGCCCTTTGCTCAACGTCTCTTCCGAGTAGGGACCCAGCCAGTCGCCTTCACGAATCTCCATTGCCTGGTGCACGAAGAGCATGTCGTCACGCAGGGCAAAGGTGTTGAGGACGAGCGGGATTGAGGCCTTCAGAACAAGGCTGACCAGAGCCGCCGTGAGCACCACGGCCAGCGGTAACCATCTGCGGGTCGTCTGCGTTGTGGCGACGGAACGAACGGACACCGCGGAAGTATCCCGCCTCGATTCCAAGGAATCGCACAGAGCCGTCATCTATGGTTCGCCGGCGTTCATCATGGCGGCATGACCGACGAACCGGCGAGCGACTCCGACAAGCCTGTGCCGGACGCCATCGCGGCCGCGATGGAGGATCTCAAGCTGAGCGGGATGCGCCAGATGGATCGCATGTTTGCCCAGATCGAGGCGCTGATCTGGTTGCGCGACATGCTCCAGCTCGAGCGGCCGCTGCCACCGACGCGCGGCTGGGCGGCCTCGCCCGATCTCCTGTTGCACGCTGCCAATCGCATCGCAGACACGCGCCCCAAGGCGATTGTCGAGATGGGCAGCGGCACGTCATCGATCGTGCTGGGCGCGTGCCTGAAGCGGTTCGGGCCGGGCACGCTCATCTCGCTCGAGCAC
>DASQLS010000180.1:0-4321 GCA_035629915.1 Candidatus Limnocylindrales bacterium
CCACAGCGCCTGGTCCTCGAAGCCGGCCGAGGCAAAGCCGCGCAGCACCCTGGCCAGGCCGCTGATCCGCTCGGCGGTGATCGGGTTGCGCTTGTGGGGCATCGCGCTCGAGCCCTTCTGGCCGCCGCGGAACGGCTCCTGCACCTCGCCGATCTCGGTGTGCTGCAGGTTGCGCACCTCGGTCGCGAAGCGCTCCAACGAGCCGCCACACACGGCGATCGTGCCGAGGAACGCCGCGTGGCGGTCGCGCTGGACGATCTGCGTGCTGATCGGGTCGACCGCGAGACCGAGCTCGGTCATCACGTCGGCCTCGATCTCGGGACCGAGCTGGCTGTACGTGCCAACCGCACCGGACAGCTTGCCCGTGGCGAGGTCGTCGGCGGCCCGGGCCAGACGCTGCCGGTCACGCGCCAGCTCGAACGTCCACGAGGCGAGCTTGAGCCCGAAGGTGATCGGCTCGGCATGGACCGAGTGTGTGCGGCCGATCATCACCGTCCCGGCGTGCTCGCGCGCCTTGCGCGCGAGCAGCGCAACGAGGGCGTCGGTCTCGGCCAGCAGCAGGTCTGCCGCCGCGCGGCATTGCAGGGCAAGTGCGGTGTCGACGACGTCGCTCGAGGTCAGGCCGAAATGGATGTAGCGCCCCTCAGGCCCAACCGACTCTGCGACCTGGCTGACGAAGGCGATCACGTCGTGGTCGGTCGTCCGCTCCAGCTCGGCGATGCGCGGCACGTCGATCTTGGCTCGCTCCTCGATGACCTGGACCGACGGCACGGGCACCTGGCCGCGCCGGGCAAGAGCGTGTAGTGCCGCGATCTCGACGCGCAGCATGTGTTCGAAGCGCGCCTCGTCGGTCCACAGCGCGCCCATCTCTGGCAGCGTGTAGCGCGGGATCATGCGCTCACCGCCGCCGCACCGCGGCCGATGTCACGGCGCACGACCTTGCCTTCGAACTCGATCGTGGCGACGGCGGCGTACGCGGCAGACGCGGCTTCCGACACGTCGCGACCCCGACCGACGACGGTCAACACCCGACCACCGGCGGTGACCAACCCGCCACGCTCGTATGCCGCTACCCCGGCGCCGAAAACGAGAGCGCCGGCTACACATGCCTCGGCCAGCCCACTGATCGTGTCTCCCGAGCGCGGCGCGTCCGGGTAGCCAGCCGCGGCGAGGGTCACGCCGACAGCGGCCTCGTCTGTCGTCGGCAGCGGCACCTGCGCGTCGAGCCTGCCACGTGCCGCGGCGAGGAGCAGCGGAGCGAGCGGCGTGGCGAGCCTGGGCAGGATGGCCTGCGTCTCCGGATCGCCAAAGCGGACGTTGAACTCGAGCACCCGCGGCCCATCGGCGGTGAGCATCAGACCGCAGAACAGGGCGCCACGAAAGGGAGTGCCGCGTGTCGCCATCTCCGCCAGTACCGGCTCGAAGACCGTCCGGCGCAGCTCGGCCATGCCTGCGGCGTCGAGCTCGGCGACAGGCGAGTACGCACCCATGCCGCCGGTGTTGGGGCCGGTGTCTTCCTCGCCGAGGCGCTTGTGGTCGCGTGCCGCGGGCAACAGAACGGCGCGTTCGCCGTCGCACATTGCGATGACGCTCGCCTCCACCCCGGGCAGGAACCGCTCGACGATCACGACTCGGCCGGCATCTCCGAAGCGGCCGCCTTCGAGCGCGTCTGTGATCGCTTCGGTTGCCTCGTCAGGCGACTGACACACAGTCACGCCCTTGCCGGCGGCGAGCCCATCGGCCTTGACCACGACAGGCCCCTCGAGCACGTCCGCGAAAGAAATAGCGGCGCCCACGTTGGTGAACGAACGACCGTCGGCCATGGACACGTTCGCGGCACGGCAGATCTCGCGCGCGAAGGCCTTGCTGCCCTCGAGCCGCGCCGCCGCCGCACTCGGCCCGAAGCAGGCGATGCCAGCAGCACGAAGCGTGTCGGCCAGCCCGGCCACGAGCGGCGCTTCGGGGCCGATGACCACCAGGTCCACCCGCTCGGCAATGGCCAGCGCAGATATCGCTTCGTGATCGGCCAACGAAAGGTCTGCCCGCACCTCGGCAACGTCGGCCATCAGTGGATTGCCCGGCACCACAATCACCCGCTCGACGCCCGGTTCGCCGCTGAGGCGCCAACACAGAGCATGCTCGCGGGCGCCGCCTCCGACCACCAGGATGCGCATGCCCCTCGCCTCGCTGCCGCTCACCTGGCGCCTGCCACCATGGCCAGCTCGAGGCTCCCAGCGTGACGCGCGATCGTTTGCGTCCGCTCGGGGCCAAGGCTGACGATCGAGATCGGCACGCCCGCCTGTCGTTCGATTGCGTCGAGGTACTCGAGCGCCTCGGTGGGCAGCTCGTCGATGGAGCGGCACGAGCCGATGTCCGCTTCCCAGCCGCGAAATGTCTCGTACACCGGCACCGCCCGCTCGAGCTGCGCAGCGCTGAGCGGCCACTCGTCGACGAGGCGTCCGTCAACGCGGTACGCGACGCAGATCTTGAGCTCGGGCAATCCGCTCAGGATGTCGAGCTTGTTGAGCATGATGCTGCTCACGCTGTTGATCTGGACCGAGTAGCGCAGCGGCATGAAGTCGAGCCAGCCGCAGCGCCGCCGCCGGCCGGTGGTTGTGCCGAACTCGCGACCGACCTCGACCAGGTGCGTGCCGACTTCGTCGTCGAGCTCGGTCGGCAGCGGCCCCGACCCGACCCGTGTCGAGTACGCCTTGAGGATGCCGAGCACCTCGTCGATCTGGCGCGGCCCAACGCCGCCACCAGTGCATGCACCGCCGGCGATCGGGTTGCTGCTCGTGACATAGGGGTACGTGCCGTGATCGAGGTCGAGCAGGGTGCCCTGGGCGCCTTCGAGGAGCACGTGGTCGCCTGCTGCCAGCGCGGCCTGGACGATCGAAGTCGTGTCGGTGATGTGCGCGCGCAGCTGCTCGCCCCAGCCGAGCGCATCGGCGATCAGCGTCTCGAGATCAAGCGGCTCGACCCCGTAAGCGCGTTCGAGCAGCGCGTTCTTCTCGGCCAGTGCCGGCTCGAGGCGCGAGCGCAGCAGCTCCGGCTCGAGCAGGTCGCCCATGCGCAGGCCGGTGCGCAGCGCGCGGTCGCCATAGGCCGGCCCGATCCCGCGCTTGGTCGTGCCGATTCCGCCGTCCGTCGCG
This sequence comes from Candidatus Limnocylindrales bacterium, assembly GCA_035629915.1. Lineage (GTDB taxonomy): Bacteria > Chloroflexota > Limnocylindria > Limnocylindrales > CSP1-4 > JALYGJ01. Next base: position 3,153 of record DASQLS010000180.1, read on the forward strand.
GACGCCTCGCGCGCGCCGTCGAGGGCCACGTGGTACGGCATGATCACGTGCGCGGCACTGCTGACACGCAGCTTCTCGGTCGGGATGCCGCGTTCGGCGAGCATCTCCATCTCGGCGAGCAGCGTGCGCGGATTGACGACCACGCCGGGGCCGATGATCGGCGTGATGTGCGGGTGAAGGACGCCACTCGGCACGAGGTGAAGCTTGAAGACCTCCTCGCCGATTACCACCGTGTGGCCCGCGTTGTCGCCGCCCTGGTAGCGCACGACGATCGACACCGTCTCGGACAGGAGATCGGTTGCTTTGCCTTTGCCCTCGTCACCCCACTGGAGGCCGCAGATGACCGTCGCCGGCACCTAGTTCGTGCCTCCGAGAAGGGAAATCGCCCTCGCGTTGGGTAGACTCGCGCGCTGCCCGGTGCCTCTAATCTCAAGAGGCCCCATCTTGCTGCGTGTCGGCCTCACAGGACCGACGCCGCCTCGGGCAACAGCTCCTCCCAGCATCGCTTTTGCGGGCTCACGGCGCCCGCCTCGCGCCGAAGGCCGAAGTCTAGCAGCGCCCGCTGGGCGGGATCAGGGGTTGCCGACGTCGATGGCCTTCAGGCGCAGGGGCGACGCCAGGCGTTCAGCGCAAGCCGCTTGCGCATCGCGAAGATCCCGAGCTCATTCGCCTTGTCGCAGAAGCGCGCCCGGTCGAGCGAGTACTCGATGTCGACAACCGGCTTGCCGGCCTCGATGAACGGCTGGGCAAGCTCGCACTCGCGGTACTGGAAGCACTGCTCCAGCAGCGCGAAATCGAAGCCCGGCGCGAGCTCATCAGCAAGGCTCAGGGTGTTCTTGAGGCCGACTGCGAGCCCATGATCGTGGGCGGCGAGAGCCAGCCAGCGGTTGAAGCGGAGCTGATCTGCCCTCCTGAGCGCGAAGCCGGTGTCGTTCGAGTAGCCGTCGACATTGTCGAACTCGACTCCGTCGAAGCCCTTTGCGCGGCAGATCTCGAGCCGATCGCGAAGCAACGGCTTGAGCACGTCCAGGCGGCGCACGTCGAGCCAGCGCTCGCCCGGCCAGCCGTCGAGACGCTTGCCCTTTACCGCTGCCGGGTAGCGGTCAGCGTCCGGCCGCCAGTTCTCCCATGCACCGGCGTTGACGTAGCAGATGACGCGCCGCCCGTCG
>DASQLS010000181.1:0-2074 GCA_035629915.1 Candidatus Limnocylindrales bacterium
TCGAGATCGCGCGTCGCATTCCGTTGCTGAGGCCACTCGGCATGCTCGGGAGGGTTCCCGGGGCGATGCCCGTCATGGACGTCCTCTATCGCGCGATCGCAGACAACAGAGACGGCATCAGCCGACTGCTGCGGCTGGACGTTTGCCGGGTGCGTAGCCCGCAGGCCTAGCCGCGGGCAGGTAGCTAGCGACGGGTGAGCCGCTACCTACTGGCAGTCGCGGCGCGCTCGACCTTGACGGCTGTCTTGGGCCGCTTGCCGTTGCCGTTTGCGCGACCGGCCGCCTCGGCAAACGAAACGTTGCTCAACGGGATGAGTGGCTCGCCGCGGAGGACGCGCGCCAGGTACTGACCGGTCGCCGACGCCTCGGTTGCGGCAACCGCCTCGGGCGTGCCGGCGACGACCACCTCGCCTCCCCTGGCCCCACCCTCGGGCCCGAGGTCAATGATCCAGTCGGCGGTCTTGATGACGTCAAGGTTGTGCTCGATCACGATCACCGTGTTTCCGGTGTCGACCAAGCGGTGAAGCACCTCGAGCAGCTTCTCGACATCGGCGAAATGGAGGCCGGTCGTAGGCTCGTCGAGCAGGTAGACCGTCTTGCCCGTCGCGCGGCGCGACAGCTCGGTGGCCAGCTTGACGCGCTGCGCCTCACCGCCCGACAGCGTCGTGGCCGGCTGGCCGAGGCGCATGTAGCCGAGGCCGACGTCGACCAGCGTCGCGAGCTTGGTGCGGATCGTGGGCACCGGAGAGAAGAACTCGTTGGCCTCCTCGATCGTCATATCGAGCACGTCGGCGATCGAGCGTCCCTTGTAGTGGATCTCGAGTGCCTCGCGGTTATAGCGCTTGCCACCGCAGACCTCGCACGGGACGTAGACGTCGGGCAGGAACTGCATCTCGATCTTGATGATCCCGTCGCCCTTGCAGTTCTCGCACCGGCCGCCCTTGACGTTGAACGAGAAGCGGCCCGGCGAGTAGCCGCGCATGCGCGCCTCCGGCACGCCGGCGAAGAGCTGGCGAATGGGCGTGAACAGGCCGACATAGGTGGCCGGGTTGGAACGCGGCGTTCGCCCGATGGGCGACTGATCGATCTCAATCACCTTGTCGATGTTCGCCACGCCATCGACCGTGTCGTGCGCGCCGGGCATGTCGCGCGCGTGGTTGAGCGTGCGCGCCAATGAGCGATAGAGGATCTCCGTCACGAGCGTGCTCTTGCCACTCCCCGAGACACCGGTCACGGCCGTCATCGTCCCGAGTGGGAAAGTCGCGTCGATGTTCTTGAGGTTGTGCTCGCGCGCGCCGCGAACCTTCAGTGCCTTGCCTGATCCCTTGCGCCTCTTCTCGGGGATCGGCACGGCCATCTCGCCGCGCAGATAGGCGCCGGTGATAGATCGTGGCTCGTCGAGCACGGCCGAAAGTGGCCCTGAGGCGATCACCTCGCCGCCGTGCTCGCCCGCGCGTGGCCCGATGTCGAGCACCCAGTCGGCCGTCCGGATGGTCTCCTCGTCGTGCTCGACGACGATGAGTGTGTTGCCCAGGTCGCGCAGCCGGGTAAGGGTCGCGATCAGCTTGGCGTTGTCCTTCTGGTGCAGGCCGATGGTCGGCTCGTCGAGGATGTACAGCACGCCCATCAACGACGATCCGATCTGCGTCGCCAGGCGGATTCGCTGCGCCTCGCCGCCGGACAGCGTGGACGACGTCCGATCGATGGTCAGGTAGTCGAGCCCGACGTCGACCAGGAAGCCAAGCCGGGCGCGAATCTCCTTCAGCACCTGGCGAGCGATCTGGCGCTCCCGCTCCGAGAGCCGATTTGGCAGCACCTCCGACCACTTGAGCGACTCGGTCACCGACAGTTTGGCAACCTCGGCGATGTTGCGGCCGTCGATCGTCACGCTGAGCGCCTCAGGCTTGAGGCGAGCGCCGGCACAGGTGGGACACGGCCGGGCAACCATGTAGCGCTCGAGCTCGTTCTTGACCCACTCCGATTCCGTCTCGCGGTAGCGCCGCTCGAGATTGGGCAGCAACCCTTCGAACGTCGCGTCGTAGTAGTTGGTGTGGCGGCTGTGCTTGTAGCCGAT
>DASQLS010000182.1:0-39432 GCA_035629915.1 Candidatus Limnocylindrales bacterium
TACGGCGCTCATCGCCCTGCTCGTCCTGTTGATCCTTGCCCGCGTCGAGATGGCCTCGTTCCAGCGCCTTGCTTCCGATCCCGAATCGGGCGACCTGCGCGCGTGGCGGGCGCCACGCCCAATGTTGGGAGGTCGACAGCGGCTGCTCTTCAGTCGCGTCTTCACCATCCAGGCACTTGCTCTGCTGGGACTGGTGCTGTTTGCGCTGCCGCTCGCCTCGTCGATCGGGCCGGCGACGCTCGAGGAGCTGCTCCGACCAACGTCAAGCTCCACGATCTACGTCAGGGTGCTCAACCAGCTCGTGCCGCAGCTGATCCTGTTCGGTGCCGGCGTGGTGATCGTCGAGATGGTTTCCGCTGTTGCGACGCGGACACTTTTGCTGCAATCCGCAGGCTTTGGCGCCACCGGACGACGCGATCGCCAGCCGCTGTTGGCCGCGGTGCTGGTAGGGCTGGCAGCCCCACTCCGATCACCGCTACGCACTTTGCGCACCTCGGCATTCGGCTGGCTGGCGACGCTCGCTGCGCTGGTGCCCGTGCTGTGGGCGATCAGCGTGGCGTGGCAGGCTACCCGCGCGACATTCCTGGCCACGACCTCGGTATCCGACATGGCGCGCGAGCCTGGGACGTTCATCGTCGCTTTCGCACTTGCCGCCGTGTTCACGGGCGGCCTGCTCGTCACCGGCTTCGTTTCGGCATTCCGGGCGAGCCTGTGGACCGTCGACGCTCTGGCCAGATCGGACGCGGCGAACGGGTCCGGTGCATGACCCTTTCGAGCACGGTTGCAAGCCCGACACGCTTGCCGACACGCAGCCCAACGGGGCACCCCTGCTACACTCGCGCCGCTTGTTGACCGGTACAAAGAGGCTCTCTTCGAATGATTGACCAGCTCCTCGAGACACTCGGGAGCGAGATCAGCAAGATCCTCGATTCGCCACTCATTCGCCTGGGAATGCAGGCGATCGCCTTCTATATCGTGCTGCTCTGGGCCGCCACGGCCTACTGGGCGTACCGCGATCTCCAGCAGCGAACGACTAACCCCGTCGCGCCTTACCTTGCCGCGGCGCTGATCATCCTGTTCACGCCGATCTTCTTCATCTTCGGCGTCATCGTGTACCGCATCCTGCGCCCGGCCGAGACCGTCGCCCAGGCCAACGAACGTGCGTTGGCCGAGGAGGCGATGATGGTCGAGATCGAGGCTCAGCCCCACTGCGCGAACTGTTCGCGCCAGGTGCACGAGGACTGGATCATCTGCCCCACCTGCCGCAACCGTTTGCGCCGTGTTTGTCCGAACTGCAACCGGCTGATCGAGCTCGACTGGTCCCTTTGCGCATGGTGTGGCAAGGACTTCGAGCGACCGGAGCTGCTGCAGGAGGTCGCCGTTCCGCTGCCCGCGGGTCGGCCCGAGCATGGCGGTACGACCGACGAGCAGCTGCCCGAGCCGGACGCTGTACCGGCCATCTCGTCGAGCTCGCTCGACACGCGGGTGAGCGAGCGCTCGACGCCGGTCGTCGGCGAACACTGACGACGGCCGGCCAACCTCAAACTTGACCTCCGGCTCGACCGATCCGAGCCGCGCGCCGGGCGGCCTCAATGAGCGACCCGCGGGTGGCCTCTACCTGATCAGCTGGCTGCTGACCGGTCTGGGCATTGGCCTCTTCTTCTTCGGTAGCCAGGCCGGGCCGCCGTTGCGCGGCGTGATGCTCATCGGCGGCCTGATCCTGCTCATCGCCGGGCTCGCTTCCGCCGCGGGCTATCAGACCCTCGCTCGTCGGTCACGTCCGGCGACCAGGTTCCGCGGTCCCTCCCCGGTGATCCTGTTCGTGCTCCAGGTCGTCGCCGTCAACGCGATCAGCCTCGCCCTGCTGCCTCTCGGCCTGCCCGGGCCGGAGACGGCAGTTGGTTTCCTCCTCGCCACGATCATCCTGCTCGCCGGCTACGCCGGAGTGGTGTGGCTATTCGGCGTCCGATCAGGTGCCCTTGCCTGGCGCGACATGGGCCTGCGCTTCCACATCAGTCCCGGCCGCGTGGCGGCGGACATCGTCATTGCCGCGAGCACGATGCTCTTCGTCGCTCTCGTGGCGGCGATCTTCGGCGGCATCCTGGCTCAGCTGTTGGATACCGCTCCACCGGAGGTCGTTCCGGTGGCGACGGGCGGCTTCGATGTCGTGCTGGTCGCGATCGGCGCCGCGCTGCTGGTGCCGATCGGGGAGGAGCTGTTCTTCCGCGGCTATTCGATCACCGCCTGGATGCGCGACGTCGGGCCGCGCTCAGCGCTGCTGCGTTCGACGGTCTTCTTCGCCCTCGTGCACATCCTCAACATCCAGGTCGATTCGAGCCCGGATGCGGCGGTAAACGGCGCCAAACAGGCACTGCTCGTGCTATCGGTCATCGGGCCGGTCGGGTTGGGTCTTGGCTGGCTGTTTCTGCGCCGCGGCCTGATTGCCGCGATCGCCGGCCACGCCGCGTTCAACCTGTTCGGCGTGCTGGTCACAATCCTGGCCGAGAACCTGCCCCCGCCGCCTACCTGATCTGCCCCAGAGATGCGGCGCCGAGGCAGTCGCGGGGATAGCAGCGCGCAATCCCGCGGAGATTCGCTGATAAGGACCCGTCCCTAGCATCGCCAATGCTCCCTGGTCCGGATGGCGGGGAAATCGGCGGGCTCCGTTGTCCGGGCCAGGGGGCATCTCGTAAGTTGGACACTCGTCCCAGCGAATCTCAGTTGAGGGGTGACATGCCGCGTCCCGCGCCAGCCTCGCGTCGAGGTATTCGGGAGCTGCCGGCCTCTGAGCGGCCACGCGAGCGACTGCTCGACCGCGGCGCAGCCGCGCTCAGCGGATCAGAGCTGCTGGCCGTGCTGTGGGGCGCCGGCGGACGCACCGGCACGTCGCTCGAGCTGGCCGAGGAGATCCTGAGCCGTCACGACGGTCTGGCCGATCTGGCCCGCGCAGATCCGAGCGAGCTGATCGGCGTACCCGGCATCGGCAGTGCTCGCGCGGCGCAGCTGGTCGCCGCGTTTGAGCTCGGCCGGAGATCCACTGTGATCAGCTCTTCCAGGTGGGTCATTCGAGCGCCGCGCGACGTCGCCGATCGCCTTCTGCCGGAGATGGCCGGCTTGGAGCGCGAGGAGCTGCGCGTGCTGCTGCTGAATGCCAAGAACACGGTCCTGCGCAGCACGACCGTGTACCAGGGCAACGTCTCGGCCGCACTGGTTCGCGTCGCCGAGCTGTTCCGCGACGCGGTGCGGATCCACGCGGCCGGAATCGTGGTCGTGCACAACCATCCATCCGGCGATCCCGAGCCGTCGCCGGACGATCTGCATCTCACCGCCGAGGCCATCGCGGCCGGCCGGCTGCTCGACATCGCCGTGCTCGACCACGTGATCCTCGCGCGCGATACATATGTGAGCCTGCGCGATCGCGGCGTCGCCTTCGATCGGCGCTAGCCCCACGGTGGCGGCGGCTCAACCACCCGGGAGCCGCCAAGACCGACGCGCGGTATACACTGGCGCACGCTTCCGGCGCCTGACTGCCCCAGCGGCGCGGAGACCCAAATTCCAACCACGACGGGACTTACTCGCTGATGTTCGACGCCTTCCTCGGCCGTTTCTCGCGCGATATCGGGATCGATCTCGGCACGGCCAACACGCTCGTTCACGTCCGCGACCGCGGCATCGTCATCAGCGAGCCGAGCGTGGTCGCGATCGACCAGCGCACCAAGCGCGTGCTGGCGATCGGTGCCGAGGCGAAGCGAATGCTCGGCCGCACGCCGGCCAACATCATTGCCGTGCGGCCGTTGCGCGACGGCGTGATCAGCGACTTCGACGTGACCGAGCAGATGATCAGGTACTTCGTGCACCGCGTTCACGATCGCGTTGGGATGATCAAGCGCCCGAGGATGCTGATCGGCATCCCGAGCGGCGTGACCGAGGTTGAGAAGCGTGCCGTTCGTGACGCCGCGCTCAGCGCCGGCGCTCGCTGGGCGAGGCTGATCGAGGAGCCCATGGCCGCGGCGATCGGCGCCGGCCTGCCGGTCGGCGAGCCGACCGGCAGCATGATCGTCGACATCGGCGGCGGGACAACGGAAGTCGCCGTCATCAGCCTCGGGGGGATCGTCGTCAGCCGCAGCCTGCGCATCGGCGGCGACGAGCTCGACCAGGACATCATTGGCTACGCCCGGCGTGAGTACAACCTGCTGCTCGGCGAGCGCACGGCTGAGGACATCAAGATCGCTCTCGGCTCGGCCTATCCGGGAGACTACGACGATCAGCGCGTCACGCTGCGCGGCCGCGACCTCCTGACCGGGCTGCCGCGCGCCGTAGAGGTGACCGCCGAGCAGGTGCGCGAGGCGATCGAGGCCTCCGTCCAGCAGATCGTCGACACGATCAAGGACACGATCGAGGAGACGCCGCCGGAGCTGGTCGCCGACATCATGGACCAGGGCATCGTGCTGGCCGGTGGCGGCGCACTGCTGCAGGGCCTTGATCGGCGCGTCAGCGAGGCGACCCAGATGCCGGTGCACGTTGCCGACGATCCGCTTACCTGTGTCGCGCGTGGCACCGGCAAGGCGCTCGAGGAGCTCGACGTGATGGAGCGCACGCTGGTCGCCGAGACCTACTCGCACTCTCCGCGCTGACGACCGGCACTCACTCGGTCCGGCTCCCGAACAGGCACCGCTGATGCTCACCGGCAGACCCGCTCGCCGCCAGGCGATCCTCTACGTAGTCCTGCTCGCGGCGGCCATCCTGATGCTCGCGTTCAGCAGCTCGGGCCCGCTCGTCGAGCTGCGCAGCGGAATTGGCTTTGCCATGTCGCCCATCCAGAACGTCCTCCGCCAGGGAGCCCGAACGGTGGGCTCGCTGTTCGCGACGGTCGGCGAGATCGATCGCCTGCGCCAGGCCAACGATGAGCTGACACAGCGGCTCAACGAGCTGGAGGCGGCCAACCGGAGTCTGGAAAGCGTCCGTATCCAGAACGAGCAGCTGACAGAGCTGATGCAGGTCCGTTCGGCGCTCGACTACGAGACCGTGGCCGGCGAGGTCATCAGCCGACGAACCACGCCCCAGGAGCGGGTGATCAGCATCGGCACCGGCTCGGAGGCGGGCATCACCGTCGATGATCCTGTCGTTGCCGGCGGCGGCGCGCTGGTCGGCCAGGTCGTGGAAGTCGGCCGCGGCTACAGCCGCATCCTGCTGATCAGCGACATGAACTTCTTCGTGGCCGGGCTGACCGAGATCAGCCGCGGGATCGGCGACGTCCAGGGGCAGGCCGAGCGGCCGCTGAGCATGACGCGCATCCCGGCCACGGACGCAATCACCGTCGGCGAGTCAGTCGTCACCGCCGGGATCGAGCTTGCTGAGGGCGTCCGCTCGCCGTATCCGAAAGGTCTCCTGATCGGCACGATCGTCAATGTCGAGCGCTCGCCCGATCAGCTCTTCCAGACGGCCCTGGTCCAGCCGGCGGCACCGCTCGAGCGCCTCGAGTACGTGCTCGTGATCACCAACTACGAGGGTGGCCTGCCCGACGCCTCGCCAGATCCGTCTCTCCTACCGGAGGAGTCGGCTACTCCGAACCCGACTTGAGCGAAGTCGCTCTGGACTGACCGCCTAGCGCCGCGGTCGCGGGGACTTGAGCGAAGTCGCTCTGGACTGACCGCCTAGCGCCGCGGTCGCGGCGTCGGTATGACGCCGTAGCCCGGGATCTCCAGCTCCTGGCCGACCTGGATGCGGTTGGCGTTGCGAAGCTCGTTGAGCTCGATGATGTCCTGCGGATCGACCTGGTAGATCTCGGCAATCTCCGACACCGACTGGCCGCGTTCCACGACATGGATGAACGGCGTCGGTTCGACAGTAACCACCGGTGACGGCGTCGGAGTTCGGCGCGGAGGCTCTGACGCCTGCGCTGTCGGCAGATCACCAGACGCGCCGGGGTCTGCGCTGACCTGCGCAGACGGCCGGGGAGTCGGGCTGCCCAGACCGCCGACCGGTCCGGGCGCAGCGCGCATGTTGGCCACGAGCCAGGCCGTCAGCAAACCGGAAACGACGGCGAGGACGAGCACGATCGCGACACCGGCAACCCAGGGCAGGATGGAGCGCGCCGCCGAGCGCGAGCCGGGGTCTCCGGACGAGGGCGGCTGGAGCTGGCCGCCCGGATAGCTGTCGCTCACGCCCCGCAGAGTAGCGGCCGTTCAGCGGGCGCGCCGACGGACGCCCATGGATGCCGAGCCCGGACCGGTACCCCGATGGGACTTTCGTCGATAAATCCTGGTACCGGCTCAGGTCGGCCTGAGGGTCCGACGTGGGGTTTTAACTACACCCGTCCGACCGTGACCGACCCGATCGCGACCGATCCACCAGTCCTCGAGCGCACAGCCATGTCGCCCAGACGCCGGAATCCACCCCGCCGTCGGTCCGGGACTGCTCAGGACCATCTCGGTATGGCGATTGGGTCCCTCGCTGCCGAGTCTTAGCGCCGGATTCATCTGGCACGTTCCCAGCGTGCCGCCCCAGCATTTTGTTGAACCGGAAGGTAGAGGGATGCACTCATCGGCTGTAGCCGTCGCTGCCCAGCTGCGCACTACGCGCTATCTCATGCTCGTTGCCGCGATTGCGGCTGCCCTGCTCGTGTCTGCCCTGCCAGGCCGCGTCGCGCGCGTAAGCGGAGCCGAACCGGCCCCGCTCAAGGCAGTCTTCATCGTCGGTCCGACCGATGGCCTGACTGACAGCAACCTGGTCGATGCCGAGGCGCTCGCCGACGAGGCCGAGCTGTGGGGCATGGACGTCCGGCGCGTGTTCTTCCCGAACGCCACCTGGGAGAACGTGCTGGCCAACATCCAGGGCGCCAACCTCGTCGTCTACATGGGCCACGGCTACGGTTGGCCCAGCCCGTACACGCAGCAGCTGACCGAAGCGCGCCAGAACGGCATGGGCCTCAACTCCTTCGCCGGCAGCGGCAAGAGCCAGTACACCTACTACGGCGCGAACGTGCTCAAGGCCAACGTGGTCCTCGCGCCGAACGCAATCGTCTTCCTCAACCACCTGTGCTATTCGGCCGGCAACGGCGAGCCGGGCATGGCCGTCCCGACCTGGGACGTCGCCCGCCAGCGCGTCGACAACATGGCCAACGGCTGGCTCGCCACCGGCGCCAAGACCGTCTTCGCATACTCGTCGCAGCCGTTCATCCGGAACGTGCGCGCACTCTTCACGTCCGACGCGACGATGGACCAGATCTTCCGTCTGCCGGGCACCAAGCCCAAGTCGTACTTCGGCTGGATCGGCTGGGATCCGCGCTACTTCGACTCCGTGCGCACTCCGGGAGCCCGGTTGCTCATGGACCCCGAGCCCACGGTCGGTTTCTACCGCGCCGTGACCGGTGACCTGAACATGACCGCCGCTCAGTGGGCGGCAGGCACCGGCGGCGCCGGCGCCCCGAATCTGAGCAACCTGAACGCGGCAGCTGGTGGCGGCGGGGCCTCGGTGTCCGGCGGCGGCGAGGCGGCGCTCTTCACGCCCAACGGCGACGGCGTCAGCGACAGCCTGTCATTCAGCTACACCGTCGACAAGGAAGCGTTTGTCGATTTCGAAGTCCGCAACTCGTCCGGTGACACGGTCCGCAGCTTCACCGCCTGGTCGCGCGCCGGAACCGGCACGGCAACCTGGGACGGCAAGCGCAACGATGGCGCCTGGGCAAGCGATGGCAACTACACAGTTCGTGCCACGCCACGCAATCGTGGCGGCGAGCAGGGTGACACCGAGACTGTCGACGCCAAGGTGCTCACCACGATGCGAGCGCCGTCAGTCACCCCGTACATGTTCTACCCCGACGGCGACAACCTCAGCCCGACCACAACGCTGGCGGTCAACCTCGTCGCGCCGGCCACGTTCACGTGGAAGGTCGTCGACAGCAACGACAACGTCGTCAAGACCAGGAACAACAACACCAGCGTTGGTGCCGGTCAGCAGACCTGGCAGTGGGATGGCCGCAACGAAGCCGGTGCGTTCGTTCCCCAAGGCACCTACTACAGCGTCATGACCGCAGCAACTTCGGCCGGCACGTACAGCCACAAGCTGCCCGTCGAGGCTCGCGCCTTCCGCCTCGTGCGGCCGGTGACGGGCCCGGTCGTCCGGGGCGTCAAGGTGAAGTACACGATGTATGCCTCAGAGCTGATGTCGACCACGGTGGTCAAGCCCAAGGTTCGCGTCACGGCGCCGGGCCTGGCAGTCAAGGTCTGGAGCACCTACAAGCAGGCTGACGGCGGCTTCTACGCCAACGTCACCGTTCCGCTCACGGCCGGAACCGGGACCGTCCAGTTCAGGGTCCAGGGAACTGACCGCAACGGCGTCGTGCAGTACACGGACTATTTCTTTCCGCTGCAGTAGCCCCAGCAGATCGCAGCGGGATCATGCGAAGCGGGCCGCAGCCTCCGGTCCGCAGGCAGGTAGCACCGAGCCGGTCCGAAAGGGCCGGCTCGATGCATTTCGCTCGGTAGACTCCGCCGCGTGACTGTTGCCGCACCGGACTTCACCGGCACCTGGGTTGTTCTGCCCACCTACAACGAGATCGAGAACCTGCCCCAAATCGGGCCCGCGATTCTCGAGAGCCTGCCGGGCGCCCATCTGCTTGTCGTCGACGACTCGTCGCCGGACGGGACGGGCCAGCTGGCCGACGACATGGCCGCGACCGATCCGCGCGTCGTGGTTCTGCACCGCAAGGCGAAGCAGGGTCTCGGACGGGCCTACATCGCCGGTTTCCAGGTAGCTCTCGAGCGCGGCGCAGACAAGCTCGTCCAGATGGACGCCGACTGGTCGCATGACCCCAAGTACCTGCCCGCTCTGGTCGGGGCGCTCGAGGGTGGCCCCGGTGCGCCCAGGCTCGAGGGGGCGGACGTCGTTATCGGCTCGCGTTACGTGACCGGCGGCGGGGTACGCAACTGGGGCGTGATGCGCAAGGTCGTCTCGCGCGGCGGCTCAATTTTCGCGCGAGTGGTGCTCGGCCTTTCGCCCCACGATCTGACCGGCGGCTTCAAGGCGTGGCGAGCCGCGACCCTTGCCGAGCTGCCGTGGGACGACCTTCACTCCGGCGGCTACGTCTTCCAGATCGAGACGACCTACCAGGCGTCACGGCGCGGCGCGCGAGTTGCCGAAGTGCCAATCGTCTTCGTCGACCGCCGCCTCGGAGCCAGCAAGATGTCGCGTCGGATCATCTTCGAGGCGCTCGCGGTCGTTCTCACGCTGCGCTGGGACGAGCTGCGCGGACGTGGCCCACGCCGCGCCAGGAAGAAGTAGCCGGGCGGCTGATGGCACGCCTCGTCGCGAACAAGAAGACCAGGCCGCTGCCGCGCGGCGTCCGCGTTGTCGTGGATGCGCGCCCGATGCAGGAGCCGTCGCGCGGGCCACTCACCGCCCACTATCTCGAACACTTGCTGCGCGCTTACGCTGCCGAGCCACTCCCCGGTGAGACGTTCGTCGTCGTCTCCCGCGCGATGGCCGACTGGGAGGACAACTCCGAGGGCCTCGAAGGGCTTGGCCTGCCGATCGTCGCGCGCCGTCGCCTGCCGCCGACCGCGCGCCTCTTTCGCTCCGCCGGCCTGACGCTCGACTCGTTCCTGTTGCGCGGCGCGGAGATCGGCACCGCCGACGAGGCGGGCAGCGTCTTCCACACGGCCGGCGGCGCCGTGCCGATCGCGTCGCACCTGCCGGTTGTCGCCACGTTGCTCGATCTGGCTCCGTGGGAGCTGCCCAGGACGTACGCGCGGAGTGCCGCCGCGCGCTTCGGGCAACGCCTCCGGGCTCGGGTGCTGCACGATGCGACGCGGGTCATCGTCTGCTCGCGTGCCAGCGCGGAGAGCGCGCGGCGGCGCCTTCACCTGCCGCCCGAACGCATCTCGGTCGTGCCACTCGCCGTCGACGAGCGGTTCCGCGCCGCCGGACACGACGTCGAGCTGATCCGCGATGTCCGCGAGAAGTTCGATCTGCCGCCGCGCTACATGGCCTACGCCGGTCGCTTCGACGCGCGCAAGGATCTGCGCACGCTGTTCGAGGCGTTGGCCACGATTCGTGACCGTGGCGCTGAGCAGCAGCGTCGGCCCGCGCGGCGGAAGGGGGTGGAGGACAAGAGCAGCGGGCCGCTGCCGCAGCTTGTCTACGTCCTTCACGACGGCGATGACGCGGACGAGCGCGGGCTGGTCGAGGCCGCCATCGAGCGCGCCGGAGCCGTCGGGATGGTGACCCTGCTCGAATCCGATCACGAGGACGAGCGCGCCGCGGTCATTGCCGCGAGCGAGGCATTCGTCTATCCGTGTCTGTCGGAGGCGACCGGGCTGCCGGTGCTCGAGGCGCTCAGCGTCGGCGTGCCGGTCATCAGCTCGCGCGCCGGGGCCCTGCCAGAGTCGGTAGGGAGTGCCGGCATCGTCGTCGAGCCGCGCGACCCGAACCGCCTCGCAGCGGCCATCGAGGCGCTCTGGTCGGGCGGTTCGCTGGCCGAACAGCTCCGCCGTCAGGCGCACCGACGCGCCGAATCGGATACCCGCTCGTGGTCGGACGTGGCGCGTGAAACGCGCGAGGTTTACGCCGCCGCGGCGGACGCCGCGCGGCCGTCAACATAGGGCTGGTGCTCAGCGGACGCACAACTTGCTCTCAGACAGCGCGAATAGCCTTCTCGCGCTACGCTGGTTAGCCCCGTTTCGCCCTCGCTGGCGTAAGCGGTCGCCCGCGCCACCGCGCAGCGGTAGGAGAGACTGAATTGGCTTACGACCCTGAAAACGACAACAAGAACGAATTGCCCGAGGACCACACCGACCCGCCGTGGCCGGAGCCGTCGTCCTCGGAGTCGGCATTCCTGAACGCGGAGTCGACAGTGGCAGATACGCCGGCAGCCTACGTGCCCGAACTGATCGGCGACACAACTGAGGCGACCCTCGACGCGGGCGACGATTCAGATGCCCCGATCGAGCTTGCCGATGAGCTCGCCGACGCAGGCACGCCCGGTATGGCCGGCGACGTGCGCGCCGAGACGGTGAACATCAGCCAGGGTGGCGCCAACTCGGTCGAGGCCGAGAACGTGTCGATCACCCAGGGCGGTGCAGCCCAGGTGCGGGCCGCGCAGCTGTCGGTCAGCGAAGGCGGCGTCGCGCTCGCCCGGACCGAGAACCTGACTGTGGGCGAGAGTGGCTCCGCGTTCGCGGTCGTGGCCGACTCGGCGACCGTCGAGGAGGGCGGCAACGTCTTCATGCTCATCGCCCGATCGGTTGGGGGCGACGTCCGGCCCGTGCTCGACTGGCGCGCAGCGCTCGCATTCGGTGCGGGCCTCGCCGTCGTGGCCAGGATCCTTCGCCGCAGATGAGTCTCCGTCTTCGTCGCCCCAGAGGGGGCATTCGAACCAGTCTCGGCAAGATGGTTGAAGGGGAGGAGCGGCAGAGCGCCGTCCTGACCTATGCGTTCATCGCGACCATCGTCACTGTCGTCGTCATCCTGATCGGCGCCATCGCCATTTCCTGGTACAACGACAACCTTCGTCCCCTGGCGCGTGTCGGCACGGTCGAGGTCCGTCCCCAGCAGCTGCGCGATGCGCTGTCCTTCGGTGCGTGGCGCATCGGACGCGAGGAAGGCCGCGTCACTCAGGCCCAGATCAACGGCGAGATCAGCGCGGAGACTGCGTCTGCGCGCATGAGCGAGCTCGATCAGCGTCGCCAGGCACTCGCCTCGAGCGGCCTCAACGACCTCGTCGATGGCATCTACCAGTCACAGCTCGCGACTGAAGAGGGGATTCCCGTCACCGATGCCGAGGTCGAGCAGTACCTGACCGACGAGGTCGCCGGCGTCGAGCAGCGCCACGCGCACGTGATCGCCGTCGAGGCCGAGGCGGCCGACGAAGAGGTCGGCCCGACTTCTGCGGAGCGCCGCAACGCGCTGCTCAAGGCAGAAGAGGCGCTCGCCGAACTGGAAGGCGGGGCCGAATTCGCCGACGTGGCACGCGAATACAGCACCGACCCGAGTGCGCCCAACGGTGGCGATCTCGGGCTGCACAGCGTCATGGCCATCAGCGATTCGGAGCTTGCCAGGGCGTTGTGGGATCTGGAGGAAGGCGGCACGACTGAGATCGTGCGCGGCGATGACGGCATCTATCGCATCGGCCGAGTCACCGAGATCGTCGAGGCCGGCGAGGAGCCGGGCCTGCGCGAGGATCTCTTCGAGACCGTGCCGGAGGCCGCGGTGCGCGACCTGTTGCGCTACGAGGTTGGCGCCGATGGAATTCGCGACAAGGTGGTCAACGAGGCACTCACCGCCACGCCCGAGCAGGCGCGAATCGCGGTGATCTTCGTCGAGGGCCTGCCATCCGACGACGGCGAGGATCAGGAAGGCGAGATCGACTACAGCGAGATCGTCTTCGCACCAAACGACGACCTCGTCGAGGCACCTGATCTCGACCAGAACGACCCGGCCTGGGCCGCGGCGCAGACCGAGGCTCAGAACACCTTTGATGAGCTGGCCGCCGTCACCGACGACGAGGTTCTCAGCACGCTCTTCGAGCAGTACGCGACCGAGCTCAGTGACGCTCCGTCGGCCGATGATGGTGGCCGGGCAGGCTTCATCACGCGCAGCCTCATTCCCACCGCGGTGGGTGACGCGCTGTTCGACGCCGAGCATGAGGAGAACGACCTGATCGGCCCGATCAAGGGCGACGCGGGCTGGTACGTGCTGCTCTTCCACGAGCGGCGCGACTCAGTCGAGCAGCGCGTTCAGGCGGTCACCGACGCGCTCGCCGAGCCCGGCGCCGACTTCAACGAGGTAGCCCGAGAGCTGTCCGAAGGCCCCGAGGCCGCCGATGGTGGCGAGGTCGGCTGGCTGACCCGCGATCAGCTTTCGGAGGAGCTCGCCGACGACGTCTTCTCGCTCGAGGTGGGCGAGGTCAGCGAGGCGCTCGAGCTGGGCGAGGGTCAGTACTTCGTCAAGCTCGAGGAGAAGGCCACCCGACCGCTCGACCCGGACCAGATTCCGACCATCCGTGCCACTGCCTTCGACACCTGGTACACACCCAAGAAGGAAGCGGCAATAACAGGCGGAATCATAGTTCTCGCCGAGGCTCCGCCGGCGGAGGAAGAGGAAGGGCTGGAGCCGGGCACGGACCAGCTCTAGCGCGCCGACGGCGCGGTCGGTGCGTGTAGCCTCATCAGAATGGAACGGGTCCTCGAAGAGCTTCGGGTGCGCTTCGGCGTGACCGCCGCGGACGGTGTCCAGCTGCTCACCCCGACGGCCGTTCTGCGCCGTCCGTTCGACCCGGGCATGGCCGCGTTGCTGCTGCCCGAGGTGGATACCGGCGCAGACACCATGACCTCCGGAGACGCGAATGGATTCGAGCCGGCGGCCCTGCCCGGCCGGCATGCCCACGGCGCCGATGCCGTCCACATGCTCGCCGCGCTCTACCCGGCCGGCCATCCGGTCCACGGCCTTGATGGCACGCCGGAAGCGACGATCGGTGAGCTGACGCCGGCCTCGCTTGCGACCGGGATGCGCTACCTGCCCGCCCTGGCACCGCTGGCCAACAACGCCAGCCCGTACGGACTGCCGTGGCTCGTGGCGCGCCTGCGCGCGCCCGACGGCTGCCCCTGGGACCGTGAGCAGGACCACCGCTCGCTGCGCAAGTTCCTGCTCGAGGAGTCGTACGAGGTTTACGACGCGCTCGATGCCGGCTCGACGCCCGAGCTGGCCCAGGAGCTCGGCGATCTGCTGCTGCAGATCGTGCTCCACGCGCAGTACGCGGCCGAGGCTGGAGTGTTCGACATGACCGACGTGCACCGGTCGGTGATGACCAAGATCGTTCACCGCCACCCGCACGTCTTCGGTGACGTTACCGCCGACTCTTCAGCTGACGTGCTCCGCAACTGGGAGCAGATCAAGGCAGGCGAACGGGCGTCGCGCTCGGCGGACGGCACCGAGTCGGCTGCCGCCGATCCAGCCATGCCGGCGGCCTTCGCCGGCCTGTCGCGCTCGTTGCCCGCCCTTGCCTACGCGCAGGAGATGCAGGAGCGCGCAGCCTCGCTGGGTTACGACTGGCCGTCGGTCGAAGGCGTGCTGGAAAAGGTCACCGAAGAGGCGCGCGAGATCGCCGAAGCCGAGGACGACCGCGCCCGAACCGAGGAACTGGGCGATCTTCTGCTCGTTATGGTCAATCTGTCGCGTCGGCTGGGGATCGACGCCGAGGCCGCGCTGCGCGCGGCCAGTGCCAAGTTCGCAGCTCGCTTCGCCCAGGTCGAGCGGATCGCCGGGGAGCGCGAAGTGGAGCTACGAAATCTCACGCTTGAAGAGCTCGATGAGCTCTGGGAGGAGGCAAAGGTGGTCGCTCGGTGAGCATCGCCGGTGGTCGGTTCCGGGCCGATGGACGCAACCCGGGTCAGCTGCGCAAGGTCACTTTCGCACTGGACGCCCAGAAATGGGCCGAGGGCTCGTGCACGATCGAGATGGGCGACACGCGCGTGCTGTGCGCGGCGAGCATCGAGGATCGCGTGCCGCCACATCTGCGCGGCAAGGGCCTCGGCTGGGTCACGGCCGAGTACAACATGCTCCCGCGGGCGACGTCGGAGCGGACGCAGCGCGAGGTGGTCAAGGGCCGCCAGGGCGGGCGGACGATGGAGATCCAGCGCCTGATAGGCCGCGCCCTGCGCGGAGTCGTCGACACGTCCAAGATCGGTGACCGGACGATCACCATCGACTGCGATGTGCTCCAGGCCGACGGTGGGACGCGCACGGCGTCGATCACCGGCGGCTATGTCGCGTTGGCCCTGGCGCTGCGCAAGATCGGCGCCGAGGCCGCGCTGGAGGGCCAGATCGCCGCCGTCAGCGTGGGCATCGTCGACGGCGTGCCGCTGCTCGACCTCGACTACTCGGAGGACTCGCACGCCGAGGTCGACTTCAACATCGTCGGCACGGACCAGCAGGCGTACGTCGAGGTCCAGGGCACGGCCGAGGGCAAGCCGTTCGATCGCGCGTCGATGGACCAGTTGCTCGAGCTCGGCGACGCGGGCCTGCAGCAGCTCTTCCGCTACCAGCGGATCGTCCTCGGCAAGGAGTGAGCCACACGGGAGCCGACCGTCGGCGCCTGCTGATCGCGACCGGTTCGCGCCACAAGTTCGAGGAATTGAGCGCTTTGCTCGACCTGCCGTCGACGGAGCTGTTGTCGCTGTCAGATGTGGGTTTGACCGACTCGGCGGTCGAAAACGGCCAGACCTTCGAGGCCAACGCCCGAATCAAGGCGCTCCACTATTCGGCGTTGTCGGGCCTGCCCACGCTGGCCGACGACTCGGGGCTCGAGGTCGACGCGCTCGGCGGCCGACCGGGCATCTACACCCGTCGCTTCGCCGGTCCCGACGCGACCGACGAGCAGAACAACGCCAAGCTGCTGGCCGAGCTCGATGGCTTCTACGGCCCTGACGAGCGCACCGCCCGCTATCGATGCGTGCTGCTGCTCGTCGACGGCGACGGTGCGGAGGAGATCACCACCGGCAGCCTGGAGGGCCGCATCGCCGACTCGTCGCGCGGTGGGGGCGGCTTTGGCTACGACCCGATCTTCGAGCCTCTCACCGAGCTGGCCGGGAGTCGCACCGTCGGCCAGATGAGCGCGTCAGAGAAGAATGCAATCTCGCACCGCGCCCAAGCTGCGCGCGCCATGCGTGACCGCCTGCTCGCGCGGGGCTACTGACAAATCACCTGGCGCGGCTCGGATTGTGAGAAATACGCACAACTGAGCCTCGAATCCGGCCAATTGGCGATCGTTTCGGTCGATTTGTGGATCACTGGCACCAATACATCCGATTCGAGGGTCGAAACCGCCTCAATCTGTCGAATCGGTCCCAGTTGTGTAAATAGGACACAACATGGCGGATGGCCCGAAACTGGCGATCAGGCGGCGCGGATGCGCTCCACGGCGCGGGCGATGGTCTCGATTGCACCCATTGAGGGCGGCTCGAGGCGGCACATGACCTCGGCCACTCCCTCGACTCGCCAGGTATCGAGCGCCTCGGCGATGGCCTCCTCTGTGCCGCGCACGGATTCCGGGCCGTTCTCGGGGGTCGTCGCCGGGTCAGCGACCGCAATGCCGACAGTCACCTCGATCTCGCTCGGGTCGCGGCCCGCGTTCTCACACGCGGCGACGAGCAGGGCGCGCTCGGCGCGAAACTCGTCCGTCGGCAGGCCGTACCAGACGCTGTTCCAGCGATCGGCCCAGCGCGCGGTGAGCGCCATCATCCGCGGCTGGGAGCAGGCGATCATGATCGGAGGTCCATTCGGCCGCGGGCCCGGCGGACGCAGCTCGGCCGATCCCTTCGCCCACTTGCCGTCGTAGTCGACGCGGCCCTCGCGCAGCAGCGGCACGATCACCTCGAGCTGGTCGGAAAAGAGGCTGACCTTGTTATCGAACTGGAAGTCGAAGGCGCGGAACTCGTCCTCGCTCCAGCCGGCGCCGAGGCCGAGCACGAACCGGCCGCCGCTTATCTCGTCGATCGTGTTTGCAGCCCACGCCGTCATCCCGGCATTGCGGAAAGGGCCGCACAACACGAGCGGCCCGAGCTCCACCCGCGTTGTCGCCTCGGCCAGCGCAGCAAGGATCGACATCGACTCCCACGCGCCACGCGCCTCGCCGTTCTCGTTGAGGAAGAACAGATGGTCGGCGACCCAGATCGAGTCGAGGCCCGAATCGTCAGTCAACTTGGCCAGGTCGCGCATGGTCGAAAACGGGTGGGCGCGCCGCTCGGGCATACGCTCACCAATCGGGATGCAGATGCCGACGCGCATGGCTCCAGCGTAGCCCACCTAGAATGGCCGAGCCGTTTCTTATCGGGGCGTAGCGCAGTGGTAGCGCACATGCTTTGGGAGCATGAGGCCGCGGGTTCGAGTCCCGCCGCCCCGACCAACACTCTGTTCTGGATGGCCGCAATCGCCTTTCGGCGCACACGACCATCCCTTAGCGCGGGACAGCCTGCCAGCTGACGCAGTCCAGCCTCTCATCCGACGTCGTGATCGTCTCGGGGTCGCTGGCCAGGTTCGCCGGCAGCAGCATCACTGCTGCTGGCTCGATGCCTGACAACAACAGCGTCGAGCTATCCGGCGACCAGCCCTGCAGCCGTACTTGGGTGGACGTCGCCCTCGTCCGCAACGAGTCATCCTGGATTTCCAGCACGCCGAAGGTGAGCTGAGGGGGTTCGAAGTACTCGAAGGCGATCGAGTTGCCATCCGGTGACCATGCCAGGCCGACGTACTGCTCCGAGCGTTCGCTCCGCTGCCGATCACCCGAGCCGTCGGCACCAACGGTGAAAATCCGCTCTCCGATCTCCGAGGGTGCCTGCCCGGTGGGTGGCAGAACGGGCGGCGCCGCGCCGTCGGCCAAACCGAGGTACGCGATCTCGCTCGAGTCGGGCGACCATGAGAGCGGCATGCTGTATGCGCCGGGTCGCTTGCTAACCGTCGTGACCTGACCGGATGCCACGTCGACGACGTTGACTTCGACTCGGGACTCGCTCGTGGTGTCGCCTCTATCCACCTGCTTCATGACCGCGAATGCGATGCTGCGCCCATCCGGCGACCACGTCAGCGATTGGTACGAGTGGTCGCCGTCGGGGCGCGCGGGAACCAGCACTTCGCCCAGCGTGCCGGGAGGCGGGTCGACGCCGACGTCGCGCAGCTGGATCTCCCGCGCGGGTTGCTCGTCGGATACCAGGACCAACTCCGCCACCTTTGTGCCGTCGGGCGACAACACGCCGGCAAACGTGGACTTGTCGTCGAGCTGCCGAGCTTCGGAGCCATCGGCGCTCGCAACCGTCAGCACGCCCTGGACATATTCAGTCGGATCCGAGCCCGACCGGTAGATCAGCTTCGTACCGTCCGAGGTAAAGCGCGGGCATGTCCCGAAACCAACGATCCGGTCGTCGGAACCGTCGGGATTCATCAAATGAATGGGTCCGTTCGGATTGGAAAACACGCTCCCAACCGAGTACGCGATCAAGCCGTTCCGCGCGAGCGGGCGATCGCTATCTCGCAGCAGCGCGCCCACGACGAAGATGCCGACGGCGAGGGTCAGGAGCAGGCCGATCAGAAGCAACAGCCAAGCGCTGGCGAGATGAGGACGGCCAGCCGACCGGAGGCGACGGAAGCCAAACGATCCGCCGTACTGCGCCGCGCCGGCGTCGACTGCTGCGCGGGTCAGCGCGTGCGCATCGAACTCGCGGTCGCTGGATTCCGCCCAGTCACGGACGCGGCGCTCCAACCGCGTCTCGAATTCGCTACTCATCGCCGAGCTCCTTTCGGAGGCGATCCAGGATCTTCGCCAGACGGCCACGGACGCCGGACGCGGTCAAGCCGGTGACCTGCGCAAGTTCGGTCGAGTTGAGGCCGCAGATGTAGCGCAGTGCCACCAGCGAGCGATCGTCGACCGACAGCCGCGCCATAGCGTTGGCCAGGTCGACGTCGCCGATTCGCGTCGCGGGGTCGGGTGCCGTGCGCCGCTCGTCATTGACCACTGCGATCTCCACGACCCGGCGGCGGCGCTGGCTGCGAACGAGCTGACGCGCTTCATTCGCGGCAATCGAGCACAACCATGGCTTGAGGCGTTCCGGCTCACGCAAGCTTCGCAGCCGCTTCCACGCGATGACCCAGGTGGCGGCGGCGGCCTGGTCGGCGATATCCGGATCGCCCGTTACGACAAATGCGATTCGAGTCAGGTCGCGATGGTGGTGGCGGACGATCTGCTCGAAAGCCTCCTCGTCACCGGCGGCCGCGAGAACGACAAGACGCTCGGCACCTGGAGCCATGCTCGTCCCTGCCATACCGACCATGCAAGTTAGATGGTCGGCGACCCATCAAGTGTTTCTCGCGGGTTGTAGTCCCGCCGCCCCGACCAATTCTCGGAACTCCAAAGCGCGGCTAGCATCCGCGGATGCCAGCACCTGTCATCAACACACCTCCTCATCTAGAGCACAGGATCACGACGCCCACCGGCCGCACCCTGGCGGTCGCCGAATGGGGCGATCCGAACGGCCTGCCACTCATCGCGATGCATGGCACGCCGGGTGGGCGCATCACGTACTGGGATGACCCCACGATCTATGAGCGCCACGGCCTGCGCCGGCTCACCTACGACCGGCCGGGCTACGGCGAATCGACCCGCCACAAGGGACGCTCGGTCGCTGATGCGGTCGATGACGTGGCGGCCATCACGGAGGCACTCGGGATCGATCGCTTCGTCGTCTCGGGTGGCTCGGGCGGCGGTCCGCACTGCCTGGCCACGGCTGCGCTGATGCCAGACCGCGTCATTCGCTGCCTCGCCGAGGTCTCGATCGCGCCCTATCCGTCCGAGGGACTTGATTGGCTCGCGGGCATGACCCAGGGCAATCTCGATGAGTTCAATGCGGCGATGGCCGGCGAGGAGCCGATGCGGGCGATCGCCGAGCGGGAGCGCAAGACGACCCTCGAACGCCTGGCTGCCGGCCGCGAGGACTTCCTGGGCGACACGTACGAGCTGTCCGAGGCGGACAAGGCGCAGATGGCCAAACACATGGCCAGGATCGCCGACCAGTTCAACAACGCCCTGGCGCCGGGAGTGGATGGCTGGGTGGACGACATGCTCGCCTTCGTCCGGCCATGGGGCTTTGATGTGACCGCGATTCGTGTGCCGACAGGGATCAAGTACGGCCGGACCGACAACCTCGTCCCGCCGGCGCATGGAGATTGGCTCGCCGCTCACGTCCCCAACGCGACAGTGGACGCTCATGACGCCGCCGGTCACGCGGGTGACGACGCCAGTGTCGAGCGCGTCTTTTCGTGGATCGCCGGCGAGATAAGCGACCTCTCGCCAGATTCCTAGTTCTTCTGTCGCGATCGCGTAACGGGTAGCCCTTTCGCAAAGGCTCCGAGCTGCCGGCGCCTCATGGTTTGATGGCTGTGTGGGCACGGTGAAGCCGGAATCGATTGCCGCAGCGCGCCGAACCGTTCGACTCGGGACTGTCGCGCGCGAGATTGCGCGGCAGGCTGTGCGCGATGACGTCCTCGGTCTGTCGGCGGAGCTGGCCTTCCGTTTCTTCCTTGCGCTCTTTCCGTTTTTCATCGCCATCACGGCCGTGGGCGGCCTCATCGCGCCCGCACTCGGAATCGAGAACCCGGCGCGCCTGGCAGTGGAGCTCATCGGCGACACCCTGCCCACCGAGGGCTCGCAGTTTCTCGAGGAGCAATTGCGTCAGGTGATCGACAACGCAAGCCGGGGCCAGCTGTTGTTCAGCGCCGCCCTGGCGCTCCTCGTTGCCACGAGCGGAACCAATGCCATCGTGAAAGGCCTGAATCGGGCATATGGCGTCAAGGAGAGCCGTCCCTACTGGCGGCGCTACCTGACCGCGTTGCTGATCACTCTTGCCGCCGGCACGGCAGCTGTTCTGGCCGTCTTGCTCCTGCTTCCGTTTCGGCCGTTCCTTGAGCCCTCGCTCGCCACGACCGTGCTGTCTGCCGTCGTTGCCGTCGTGCTGCTGACGGTCGCCGGCACGTTTCTGTTCAGGATCGGGCCCAGCATCAAACTCCCCATACGCGTCGTGCTGCCAGGCGCGGCGCTGTTCGCGGCGACATCGGCCGGTGCATCGATCCTGTTCGGGATCTACGTCTCTGACTTCGCCGACTACGCCAGCACATACGGCGTGCTGGCCGGCGTCGTGATCGCAATGGTGTGGTTCTACGTGATGGGCTTCGTGTTGCTCATCGCAGCCGAGGCCAACCAGGTCGTGCACTCGCTGTCCGATCCGGAGGACATGGCCGAGCGCCGCGAAGAGGCCGAGCAGGAGGGGCGCGAGGACTTCCATCCGGGCGACGAGCTGCGCATGCGTTCGCCCTGACAGCGCAGACCACTGGTCCGGCGTGAGCCAGCGCAAACGTACCGGTGCCGAGTGGTCATGGTGCGTGAGAGCATCGAGTGTGTGAAGAGGGAAACGGCGCGGCTGGTCTTGGTTCGTGCCGTCGCGAGCGGATTCGCGCTGGTGCTCGCGATCACTGCGCTCGGCATCGCGCCGTCTGTCGCGGCAGCCGACCCGCCCAGCAGCCTCGGGCTCGAGGCAACGTACGATGTCAGCGCCACGCTCAAGTGGGCCAAGAAGAGGCTGTTCGTCGTCAGCGTGGCGACGGTCAGGAACACGACTGACGAGCCGGTCAGCGAGCTCGTGTTCAACTTCGCGCCGGCACAGATCGGATCGATGGTGATGAACCGGGTGCTGGTTGGACCCAACCCGGCAGCATGGGTGAAGGACGACCAGAACGTGATCGTCACCCTTCCCGCTCCACTCGCTCCGGGTCAGCAGACGAACGTCACGATCGACTACAAGTCGACCTTCAACACCACCGCCGGTGGCAAGAAGTGGCTGTACGCCAAGCTGAACGGAATCGTCACTGCGTATCGCTGGATCCCGTGGCTGAGCCGCGTCTACGACTTCGCCACGCCAACGTTCGGCGAGCCATTCGTCACCCAAGTCAGTGATGAGGTGCGCGTCAGCATCACCGTCGATCGGCCGGGCGTCGTCATCGCCAGCTCTGGCCGCCGGACCGGCGTCAACGGACTGACCCAGACGTTCGTCGCCACTCGGGTCCGCGACTTCAACTTCACCGCCAGCCCCAAGTACCAGACCTTCTCCGAGACCTCGGGCGGAGTGGAGATCAATTACTACTACGTCAATCTTTCGCTCGACCGGCTGCGCACGAACACGATCAACTCACTCCAGCAGTTCACCAGTCTCGTCGGTCCGTATCGCTACAACCAGCTGTCGGTTGCCGAGTCACATGTTGGCTACGCGATGGAGTCGCCCGGCCACATCTGGATACCGGGCAACTCGCCCGCCAGCAACGTTCGCTATCTGGTCACGCACGAGATGGCCCATCAATGGTTCTACGGCGTCGTCGGCAACGACCAGGCAAGCCAGCCATTCGCGGACGAGGCGATGGCCGAGTTCCTGACCCGCCACCTCATCGGCCATCGCAACTCGCAATGCGCGCAGGACGTGCTTGACAAGCACGTCTATGGCTACACCAAGGCGTGCTACTACGAGACGCTCTACGTCCAGGGCGATAACTACATCGAGGCCTATCGCCAACGGGTCGGCAACGACGCGTTCTGGGACGGAGTCCGGCGCTATTACGAGGAATACTCGTTCCGGATCGGCGGCACGAAGAAGCTCTGGGACATCCTCGATGAGGAGGCTGGCGGTGCCGGCGGTGGCCACGAGACGAGATTCCCGAGCCTGTACCCGGGCCAGGGTGGCTGACGCCGACGCCAAACACGAACCGGCGTGGTGCGCGAAAGCGCCAATAGCCGGCTCAGGCGCTGGGCTGAATAACCCTCAGTCGCGGTAATCGCGGAGGCCCGCCGCCTTCCTGGGTGAGTGCCTCGGCCAGAGCTCGAAAACGCAGCGCAGCATCCGGCCGCAGCGTGTACCAGATCCACGTCCCACGGCGCTCGCCCTCGACCCAGCCTGCCTCGCGCAGCACGCGCAGGTGGTGCGAAACGGTCGGCTGGCTGACCGGGTAGCCGGCGGCAATGTCACACGCGCAAACGGCGCCGATATCGGCCAACTGGCGAACGATGCGCAGCCGAATCGGGTCGGCGATCGCCTGCAGGAGGCGAGTGTCGGGATCGATGCGGACCTTGCTCATCGCGACAGATATTAGGCCTTGTATCGAGAAATGTCTATATTGACAACATTCGATACAGGGCTACCATGACGGTCGCCGACAGGTCCGAATTTCACGGAGGCTACGATCTCGAAATGACCAGCCCGATCCACGAAACGGTGCGCGATCACTACGCCCGCGCCGCGCTCCAGGTTCTCGATCAGCCCTCGGAAGCCGCGTGCTGCGGCGACTCGTGCTGCACGCCCGCCGACGCGTCGATCGACCTTGCCCTGTACGACGAGGCGCATCGCGCCGAGCTGCCCGAGGCGGCCGTTCTGGCGTCGCTTGGCTGCGGCAATCCGGTGGCCGTGGCGGAGCTGCGCGAGGGGGAGCGGGTGCTCGACCTTGGCTCGGGCGGCGGCATCGACGTGCTTCTTTCCGCGCGACGCGTTGGCCCCAATGGCCGCGTCTTCGGGCTCGACATGACCGACGAGATGCTCGCCCTCGCGCAGCGCAACGCGGCCGAGGCCGGCGTCGACAATGTCGAGTTCCTGAAGGGCTATATCGAGGCCGTGCCGCTGCCGGCCGCGTCGGTCGACGTCGTGATCAGCAACTGCGTCATCAATCTCGCGGCGGACAAGGAACGCGTGTTCGCCGAGATCGCTCGCGTGCTCCGGCCAGGTGGCCGCGTCGGCGTCAGCGACATCGTCGCCGAGGACGCGCTGTCGGCAGAGGAACGGGCCGAGCGGGGCTCGTACGTCGGCTGCATCGCCGGCGCGCTTTCGTTCGCAGAGTACGAGTCGGGCCTGCTGGCTGCCGGCCTGGTCGATGTATCCATCACGCCGACCCATGAGGCGACGACGGGGATGCACAGCGCGATAGTCAGGGCGCGCAAGCCCGACTGAGGCTTCAGGGCGGCAGCACTCCGGTGCCCGGCGTGTCGACCGACACGACTTCCTCGGGCGCCGGGCGTGTTCGGAACAGTGCGAACAGCGACACGTCGTAGACGATCTTCAGCACGCCCGTGACGACGAGCGGCACGCCAAGGCCGAGTGGCACCAGGAAAGCACCGGCGATCAGCGGGCCGGGCACCTGGGCGACGGCGCGGGCGAGGCTGGTCACTCCCGCCGTTGCCGTGCGCTCGGCCGGATCGACGACCGCCATCACGTAGGACTGGCGCGTTGGAACGTCCATCGACGACAGCGCCGAGCGCGCCAGCTGGAGAGCGGCCGCAATGGCGAGCGTCGGCGCAAAGGCCACCCCGATCAGGAAGATGCTCGAGGGGATGTGCGTGAAGACCATCGTGTTGATCAGGCCGATGCGCCGCGCCAGCCAGGCCGCGACCGGAAACGAGGCGGCGGTGAGCAGGCTGCCGGCGAAGAAGAGCGCGCCAAGCTCGGCTGGCGTGGCGCCGAAACGCGTCGCGAAGAAGTAGGCGAGGAAGCTCTGGACGGTGAAGCTGCTGGCGAGCGAGTCGAGGCCGAACAGAACTGACAGGCGGGCAACGATCGGCCGTGAGCGATCGATCGCCAGGCGGCGCTCGATGCGCACTCCGGTCTCTGCCTGTCGGTCGAGGCGCGAGAGCATGGCGACGCAGACCAGGCCGACCAGCGCGTAGATCAGGAAAGCCGGCACATAGATCTGGGCGCCAGTCAGGCCGAACGTCGCACCGATGATGGGCAGCAGCCCTATGGACAGCGCCCCGAGCGCCGCCGCAAGCGACGCCAGCACGTTGTACAGCGCGAACGCGGAGGTGCGCTGCTCGACCGGGACGCTCTGGGGGATCAGTGCCTGGTCGACGCTCTGCAGCCCGATTGATTCGTTGGCGTTGACCGCGACCATGCCCGACAGGGCGATCAAGGCGAGCATCAGTGGCTCGCGGCTGACCAGCGGGATGATCGCCGCGGTGACCATCAAGGCCGACCCGGCCATCAGCAGCCGTCGACGACCGATCCGGTCGCCCCAGCCGGCGATGATCACGGTCAACGCCAGCGAGCCCGCCAGGGCGGCCGACAGCACGAGTCCAAATTGGGCGCCGGACAACCCGATGGCCGACAGGAATAGCCCCAGCGCGACGGCATTGAGCCCGAACGCGAAGCTGCGCAACGTACGCGCCACGACCACGATCCGGCCGTTGCGGTCGAGTTGCGGCAGCCTGCCGGTCAGCCATAGGCGGTGCACGCGGTCCACACTAAGGCGGCCCTAGTAGTACTTCTCGCCACCTAACGGCAGTACCATCCGCTGCCTGAGCTCAATGCCTGGGTAACTGCGCCCTACCCACCCAGACAGGGCGTTCGTGACCGCAAGGTGCACATCGATCAGCTAGCCCTCCTGCTCGCCGTCGTCGTCGCGGCCAACCTCGTTCTGCTGATGGCCCTCGAGTTGCCACGCCTTGGCCGGCGGGGAGCCTCGACAGCAGACCAGGCCGATCTCGGCTTCGACGCGGACAGCTGGGCTGAGCGCAATCCCGTCGACGGCGATGGCCGCGCCGTCTCCGTCCACGGTGCGGACACCCAGAGCGTGCCGGCGAACGTGTATCACCGCGTCGTTCGCGTGGTCAGCTTCCTCTTCCTGGGTGCCGTGCTCGTCGTTGCCACGCTGACCGGCGGCCCTTCGCAGATCGCCGTCTACCTTTTGCTCGCACTCGGCTTCTTTCTGATCGTCCTCTTCCAGGAGCTGCTCCCGGCGCGCGCATTCGGACGCTGGCGGACACCGATCGAGGCAGGCTCGGCGGTCGTCCTGCTGACGGTGCTGTTGATCCTGACCGGCGGCTACGCGAGTCCGTATTTCTTCGGTTTCGTCCTGCTCGTCGGCGCGGCGGCGCTTTGGTCGGTCGGCTATGGCCCACCGCTGCTGGCCGGCATCGCAAGTGCCGCCTATGTCATCGCGGTGCTCGTCGCCGGTCCTTCGCCGCTCCCATCGGCAGCGGTGGGCCAGGTGGCGTTCAACCTTGTCGCGCTGGCGCTGATCACCTACGTCGCGGCAGTGATCGGCCGCGAGCAGCGTCGCGCCAGGGACGAGGCGCTGCGCCTGTCGCGCTTCGACCACCTGACGGGCCTGTACAGCCGCGCCTACCTCGCCGGTGCGCTCGAACAGGAGATCCGCCGCGCGGCCCGCAGCGGCCGACCGTTCGGGCTGCTGATGATCGACCTCGACGGACTCAAGGCGGCCAATGACCGGTTCGGGCACGACTCCGGTGATCGGCTGTTGCGCGCGGTCGGCGACATCATGCGCCGCGACGTGCGCGCAACGGACGTGCCGGCGCGCTATGCGGGCGACGAGTTCATCCTCATCCTGCCCGAGACTGAGATCAACGGCGCTGCGCTGGTCGCGGAGAAGATTCGGGTCGACATCGCGCGCCTTGCGTTGAGCCACGACCGCGCGCTCATCCGAACGACGGCGTCGATCGGCCTCGTCACGTACCCCGAGGATGGCAGGACCGCGGCTGAGCTGGTGCGCCGCGCCGATCTCGCCATGTACGAGGCAAAGAGACGCGGTCGTGACCAGATCGTGCGATTCGCTCGCCAGGTTGCGCCAATCTCGGCGCCACCGCAGCGTTCTGCTCCGCCGCCGCCCGCCCGGCCGCCAATAACGGCGCCGCCACCGCGGCCCCCGGCTACAGGCGCTCAGCGCGGGCCGGTTCCGCGTCAGTCAAGTGGCCCGGCACCGTGGGAGACCGTCGCCGGCTATCGACCGGATCGCTGATCGGCAGCATCTCACGTCGAAGGTCGGCAACAGGTGCAAAGTCGGGGCGGTTGTAGCATCACCGCGTGAGCGATTCCCGCCGACCCACCGGCGCGGGCTTTGGCACGCGTGCCATCCACGCTGCGACGCATGCTCCACGCGTGGACCAGGAGCCGGACGCGGTCCCGATCTACCAGGCAGTGACCTTCTCAGCGGAAGACTCCGCTCAGCTGGGTGACATCCTCGGCGATCGGGTGCCGGGGTACAGCTACTCGCGCATCGACAACCCGACTTCGACCGCACTCGCCGACGCGCTCGCCGAGATCGAGGGCGCCGAGGCCGGCTACGCCTTTGCGACCGGCATGGCTGCGATCCACGCCGCGTTCGTCTCGACCCTCCGCGCCGGCGATCACGTTGTCGCCGCGCGAGCGCTTTACGGCAGCGTCACCCACCTGCTCGAGAACGTGCTCGGCCGTTTCGGCGTCGAGACGACCTTCGTCGATGCCACGGACCGAGTCGTCGTCGAGGCCGCCCTGCGCCCGAACACGCGTCTGCTGCATCTCGAGACGGTCGCCAATCCGACGGTCGTGGTCACTGATCTTGCCGACCTGATCGCCCTCGCCCATCGCCGTGGCATCACCGTCTCGGTCGACAACACGTTCGCCTCGCCCTTCCTGTGCCGGCCGATCGAGCTCGGCGCGGACCTCGTCATCGAGTCGCTGACCAAGTGGATCGGCGGCCACAGCGACGTGCTCGGTGGTGTCGTGGTCGGCGACCGCGAGCGGATCGCCGCCGTGCGCGGCGTGCAGATCGACACCGGCGGCGGCCTCGCGCCGCTGAGCGCCTTCCTGGTGCTGCGCGGCATCTCCACGCTGCACGTCCGGATGGAGCGCCACGTGGCCAGCGCGGTCGCCCTGGCCCGCCACCTCGAACAGAGCGACGTGGTCAGGACGGTTTACTACCCGGGCCTGCCAAGCCACCCCCAATTCGCCGTCGCGCAGCGGACGCTGAGCGCGGGTGGCGGCATGATCGCATTCGACGTCGGAGATCGTGAGACGGCCGAACGAGTGCTCAATGCGCTGACGATTCCGCCGCGCACCGCATCGCTCGGCAGCATCCGCACGATCGCCGTCCATCCGCCTTCGACTACGCATCGCCAGGTAGATGCGGCCGGGCTGGAGCTGGCCGGGATCTCCGAGGGCCTGATCCGCGTCTCAGTCGGGCTGGAGGATGTCGACGACCTGATCGCCGATTTCGACCAGGCGCTCACTGCTGCCGCTACGGCCGTGGCGACGCGCGGCGCTTGACGGCACACCCACGCTACTCACCGGGATCCCGCTGACAGACAGGAACTGACGCTCATCGCGACGATCACCCTGGGCACGCGTCGTACCGGCGCGCAGCTCAATCCACTCGAACGCCTCGGCTGGGCCGTTTGGCGCACGCTGACGAGCGTTCGTTTCGCTGTGTTCCAGATCAGCCTGCTGGCGATTGCCGGTGTGATCGGGACACTGCTCCGCCAGCTGCCCTCGTTCTCGCTCCACGATCCCGCCGCGTACGCGCAGCAGATGGCGGAGATGCATGTCGTCTACGACTCGCTGACTGTCCTCGGCCTGAACATCGGGCCGGGCATGGTCGACGTGTTCGAGCGGGTCGGCTTCTTCCGCGTCTTCTCCGCGCCGTGGTTCGTCTTCCTGCTCACGCTGCTCGTCGTCAGCATCATCGTCTGCACGCTGGATCGAACGCCCAACCTGTGGCGCACGGCACACAACGTCAAGGTTGTTCAGGCGGCGCCGTTCTACGACCTGCGCCTGTCGGAGCGAGCGCGCTTCGCCGGCGTCGAAGATGGAGCCGCGGACCAGCTCACCGGGGCCCTGCGCGGACGCCATTTCCGTATCCGCCAGGAGGCGACCGATACCGACGACGGCGGACAGGTCATCAACGTCTACGGCGATCGAAACCAATACTTCAAGCTGGCAACGCTGTTCACTCACCTCGGCCTGATCCTGTTCCTGGCCGGTGGCGCGGTGACAGTTGGCCTTGGCTACGAAACCGTGGTCTTCCTGGGCGAGGGCCAGACCGCCCCGGTCCAGGCGGTGGGCACGCCCGACAACCTGCTGGTCAAGAACATCCACTTCGAGGCTCCGACCGACTCAGAAGGCAGGTTCACCGATTTCCGCACCGATCTTGCCGTCTACCAGAACGGCCAGGAGGTCGCGCGCAAGGTCATCCGCGTCAACGACCCGCTCGAGGTCAACGGCTTCGTGTTCCACCAGAACACGTTCGGACCGGCTCAGCAGCTCCAGATCCACGACCCGTCGGGCAAGCTCGTGTGGGATGGGCCGGTGTTGCTGGCCGGCGAGCTGGCCGACCTGCCGCAGGGCTTCCTGACCATCCCGGGCTCCGACATCGGCCTGGTGGTCGTGCTCCACCGGAACGCGGCCGGTGAGCCGCTCCTGGCGCTGACCGGCATCACGTCCGAAGCTCAGCCGGGAGGCGGCAACATCGCCTTCCTGCGCTCTCTTGGCCTTGGCCAGACGAGTGAGCCGGGCACGACCGGCGGCTACGCGGTCACCTGGAACGCCGCCGGCGCGTACACCGGCATGGTCATCAAGAAGGATCCGGGCCAGACGCTGATCTGGCTCGCCTACCTGAGCCTGATCATC
The DNA here is from genome assembly GCA_035629915.1 of Candidatus Limnocylindrales bacterium. Lineage (GTDB taxonomy): Bacteria > Chloroflexota > Limnocylindria > Limnocylindrales > CSP1-4 > JALYGJ01. The sequence continues at coordinate 28,971 of DASQLS010000182.1, forward strand.
GGCCTCGTGCTCACCTTCTACTTCCCGCGCCGGCGGCTATGGGCGCGGATGCATGGCGATCATCTCGAGATGGCGATGCTCGCCGACCGCTATGTCGACGTCGAGCGCGAGTTCAGTCAGCTTCTCGATGACCTGTCGACCAGGCTCGGCAAACGCCCTGAGCGTCGCCTCTCGACCTGACGGCCGGTGGCTACTGGTCCATCACGCGGCGCTTGGCCGCCGCGAACTCGGCATCCGTCAGAACCCCGCCGTCGTGGAGCTCGGCGAGCCTTTTGATCTGCTCGGCGAGGTTCGGACCGGCGCGTTCCGGCACGTTGGCCGCGGCGACAGCCGCGCTCGGCTGGGCCGCTAACCCGCCGAAGCTCGGAATCGTCGCCGGAGCGCTAAGCATCGGAGCACCGTTCGGGCCTCGGCCGACGCGCAGCCAGAACTGGTCGACCGTGTTGCGGTAGTAACTCGGGTCGACGGTGCCGCGGCGAAATACGGCAGTCGCCGCGCGCATGTTGCTTGCCGCCGCCTGGTCTCCCGGCTGCAGCGGGACACCGAAGTGGCAGATCGGACAGAGCAGGTAGCGATTCTTGCTGTACGAGCCGAGCGGGATGAAGTAGAGGCTGAACTGCTTCTCCGACTGGACCTCGTGCAGGAACACGTCGTTGTGGCACTGCGGGCAAGTCGTGGGCGCGACCTCACCCAGATCCTTCGACTTGCCGTCGCCCCAGCCCATGATCACGACCATGCCGTCAACGATACCTTCAGCGGCTGAAAACGCTGCTCCTGATCCGGCTACGTAACCGTCCCGGTCGTCGAATGCAACCGTCAGCCGGGTGCCGCCCGGCGTAGACTCGAAACACCCGTGCGACGCACGATCAAGGCAGGCGCCGGGCTGTGACGGAGGGTTCATTGACGATGGTCATCGAGGTCGGGGAGCGTGCCGTCCCGAGCACCAACGGTCACTCAGCCAACGGGACGAGCAATGGCCGCGCCGGGTCGCGTGCCGCGTCAGCCACGGCCGCGCCGGGAGGGGCAATGTCCGCGCGCGAATCTGCGATCAGCGCCATCTCGAACCATCGCGTCGGCAAGACGCAGGACTACCTGGAGCACGCCGGGGCCGAGATCTACGGCCAGTACGTGTTCGGCGAGGACGCCCAGCGCGAGCACCTGGCCAAGCCGATATTCGCCAAGCTGCGTCGCACGATCGACGGCAACGAGCCGTTCGACCCACAGATCGTCGATGCCGTCGCGCACGGCGTGAAGGAGTGGGCGCTGGCCCACGGTGCCACGCACTACACGCACTGGTTCGTGCCGATGACCGGCTCGACCGCCGAGAAGCACGACTCGTTCCTGACGCCGTCCGGCGAGGCGGCCACGATCACCGAGTTCTCGGGCAAGAACCTGCTCCAGGGCGAACCCGATGCGAGCTCGTTCCCGTCGGGCGGCATTCGCGCCACGTTCGAGGCCCGCGGCTACACCGCCTGGGACGTGACCTCGCCGATCTTCCTCCAGGTCGAGCCGAACGGCGTGACGCTGACGATTCCCACGGCGTACGTCTCGTTCACCGGTGAGGCGCTCGACTACAAGATTCCGCTGCTTCGATCGCAGGACGCGCTCGGCAAGCAGGCGCTGCGCATCCTGCGCTGGTTCGGCAACAACACCGCAACACGCGTCTTCACCAACATCGGCCCCGAGCAGGAGTACTTCCTGGTCGACCGCCGGCTGGCTGAGCAGCGACCCGATCTGCTGCTGACCGGTCGGACGCTTTTCGGCGCGCCGTCGCCCAAGGGTCAGGAGCTGGAGGACCAGTACTTCGGCCCGATCCGCGAGCGGATCCTGGCCTTCATGATGGATCTGGACCGCGAGCTGTGGCGGTTGGGCATCCCCGCCAAGACGCGCCACAACGAGGTCGCGCCGGCTCAGTTCGAGATGGCGCCGGTGTACGAAGCGACGTCGGTCGGCTCGGACCACAACATGGTCGTCATGGCGACGATGCGCAAGCTCGCCCTGCAGCACGGGCTGATGCTGCTCATCCACGAGAAGCCTTTTGCCGGCATCAACGGCTCGGGCAAGCACAACAACTGGTCGATGTCGACGGACAGTGGCGAGAACCTGCTCGACCCGGGCACGGATCCGCACGCCAATGCCCAGTTCCTGGCCTTCCTGCTTGCCGTGATCCGCGCCGTCAACGTCCATGCCGATCTGCTGCGCGCGTCGATCGCCGACGCGGGCAACGACCATCGTCTCGGCGCAAACGAGGCGCCGCCGGCGATCATGTCGATCTTCCTCGGCTCGCAGCTCGTCGACGTCATTCGACAGATCGAGCAGGGCCCGGCGTCCGAATCGAAGAGCAACGCCCAGCTCGACCTGGGTGTCTCGTCGCTGCCGGCACTGCCGCGCGACGCGACCGACCGCAACCGGACATCGCCGTTCGCCTTCACCGGCAACAAGTTCGAGTTCCGAGCTGTCGGCTCGTCGGCGCCGATCTACTGGCCGCAGACGGTCCTGAACACCTCGGTCGCCGACTCGCTCAAGCAGCTCGCCGACGAGCTCGAGAAGCTGGAACCGGGCGATTTCGACGGTCTGTCCGAGATCCTGTCGCGCATCGCGCGGGCCAACAAGCAGGTCCTGTTCGAGGGCAACGGCTACTCGCCCGAGTGGCACGACGAGGCCGAGCGGCGCGGTCTGCCCAACAACAAGTCGACGGTCGACGCGCTGCCTGCGCTCGACACGTCCAAGGCAAAGGCGGTCTTCTCGTCCTTCGCGGTGCTGTCCGAGCGCGAGCTTGCCGCCCGCGTCGACATCGCCTGGGAGCGCTACGTCAAGGTCGGCAACATCGAGGCAAGCGCCGCGATCGACATCGCGCGCACGATGATCCTGCCGGCGTCGGTGCGCTACCTCGGCCAGCTGTACGCGGTCGGACCGGCTTCACGTGCGGTCGAGGCTCTTTCCGTCCGCGTCGGCGAGCTGATCGATCGGTTGTGCGACGCCATCGACACGCTCGAGCACGCGCAGCACGAGGCGCACGATGCGGGGTCCGTGCAAGAGGAGGCACAGGCGTTCGTCGCTCATGTCATCCCGGCACAGGAGACGCTGCGCACAGTTGCCGACGAACTTGAGACGCTGGTCGCTGACGACCTGTGGCCACTGCCCAAGTACCGGGAGTTACTCTTCCAGTACTGAGAGCGGGGGACCACTTGACTGAAGAGGGGCCTGAATGATCATTCTCGCGTTCGTCGTCATCGCGCTCGTGGCCGGGTTCATCGCCAACTATCTGGTTGGCAAGGGCCGAAACTTCGAGACCTGGGAGCTGTTCGTCGCCGGCCTCGTCGGCTCGTTCGTCGGCGGCACCATCTTCACCCTGATCTTCGAACGAGATTTTGATATCAGGATCTCCGGCCTGATCGGCTCGACCATCGGCGCGATCATCGTACTGGCTATCTACGGCCCGCTACGCGCACAGCTCCGCAAGCGAGCCTGACCCGCACCGCGTAATCCGGCGTGGCGGCCCGATGCTGGTGGGCCGAATCAGACCCGCTCCTGATCGCTTATCACGATGACGAGTGGGGCAGGCCCGAGACAGACGACACGCGTTTGTTCGAGATGCTCTCCCTCGAGGCGTTCCAGGCAGGTCTGTCGTGGCTGACCATCCTGCGCAAGCGCGACGGTTTCAAATCGGCCTTCGCGGGATTTGATCCGTCGGCGGTTGCCGCCTTTGACGAGCGCGACCGCGAGCGGCTGATGTCCGACGCGGGCATCGTCCGCAATCGGGCCAAGATCGAAGCCACGGTTGGCAACGCCCAGGCTGTGCTCGACCTGATCGCCGCCGAAGGATCGTTCCACGCCTACCTCGCGCGATCGGTGCCCGGCCCGCCCCGGCCACTGCCGCCCGATTCGGCACCGGGCAGCTTGCCCGCCACGACGGCCGCCTCGGACGCGTTGTCGAAGGACCTCAAGCGGAGGGGTTTTCGCTTCGTGGGCTCGACGATCGTCTATTCGTTCATGCAGGCAGTCGGCCTCGTCGACGATCACCTGCCCGGCTGCTTCCGTTACCGGGGCACATAGCCGAAGCGGCGGAGGGCTACTTGGCCTCGCTGCGTGAGCCCATCAGCTCGCCGCCGTCGACACCGATCGTGTTGCCCGTCATCCAGTACAGACCCGGTGCCGAGAGCGCGACGAGCGCATCGGCGACATCTTCCGGCCGCGTCAGGCGACCGCCCGGATTGCGCTCCTCGGCAACGCGCCTGAGCTCTTCGTGGCCGGGGATGCGGCGCAGCGCCGGCGTATCGGTCACGCCGGCGCGAATGGCGTTGACGGTGATGCCGTGCTGGATCAGCTCGAGGGCGAGCTGTCGGACGTGTGCCTCGAGGGCGGCCTTCGCCGCGCTGACCGGACCGTAGGTCGGGACCGCCCGGATCGCACCTTCGCTGGTCATTGCGAAGATGCGACTGCCGTTGCCCAGCATTCCGGCATGGAACAGGTCGCGCACCCAGTAGATGAGCGAGTGGGCCATCACGTCGGCGGTCATCTCGAGCTGCTTCTGGCTGACCTCGCGCCCGTCCGCCTCGTCGGACACGTATGAGAGCGTCGTGCCGAAAGCGAGCGAGTGGAGGACGACGGCGACGAATGGATCCTTGCCCTCGCGCCGACGCTCGTCGAACGTCTGCCGGGTGGCCTCGATGACCGCCGCACGCTTGCCATCATCGGCCGCGTTGACGTTGTGGAAGAAGACGGGCACGCCCGTTGCGGCTATTTCCTCGCGTACGGCGTTGGCGCTGGCGATCGTTCCACGCAGATCGAGGTGGACGCCGACGATCGGGTGACCGGCGCGCGCCAGCGCGAGGCTTGCCGCGCCGCCAAAGCCGCTGCTTGCTCCGAGCACGAGCGCCCAGCGCTCGCGCGTGTCCTGCTGTTCGTCCATGTCGGCTGAGTTTAGCGAGAGCGCCCGCACGGCGGACTTCCTTGCTAGCCTCCGACGCCGATGGTGGACCTCGAGCTCGACCGGCCGGCCGCGGCCATTCCCCCCGTCGACGACGTTCGGCCGATGCGCACGCTCTGGCTGCTCAGCGTGGCGCACGCGTTCAATCACGCCCAAGCCGCGCTCATGCCGCTCGTCTACCTTGCGATCATCGCCGAGTTCGGCGTGACCGTGGCCGCTATCGCCTTCCTGGCCGCGGCGGGCAACATTGCCTCCGGCCTGATCCAGTTCACCTACGCCGGCATCACGCGCTTCGTGTCGCGGCGCAACATCCTGACCGTTGGCGGACTGATCTTCGGCGGCGGCATGGCACTCCAGGCGCTCGCCACCAGCTTCGGCACGTTCGCGGTCGCCAACATCGTGTCGCGCGTCGCCGGGTCGCCCCAGCATCCGGTCGGCAACGGCCTGCTCGCCGAGCAATTTCCGCCAGAGCGGCGCGGCTTTGCCATCTCGGCCCACATTGCCGGCGGCAACGTCGGCACGGTCTTCGTGCCCCTCCTCGGAGCGTGGCTGATCGCCGGGATCGGCTGGCGCTGGACGGTCGTCCTGTTCGGCGTGCCGGCGATGGTCGTCGCGCTGGCCATCTTTGCGTTCGTGCGCGAGTCGGGCGCCGATCGTGCCGCGGCCCGCGCCTACGGAACGCTCCGCTCCGCGCTCGGTGCGGTCGTCCACGATCGCAACCTGCTGCTCGTGTTTGCCTCGGCGATGCTCGGCGGCGGTGGTCGCGGCCTGGGCGTGCTGAACGTCTTCGTGCCGCTCTACCTGAGCGTGGTGATCGGCCTCGACACGACGACCGTGGCGCTGATGTACACGGTGCTCGTCATCGGCAGCGTCCCCGGACCGATCGTCGCCGGCTGGCTGTCGGACATCTACGGCCGCAAGCCACTGATCCTGCTGGCGTATACCGGTGGCTTCTTCTCCCTGCTGCTGTTCGTCGCGGCCGGCTCGAACCTGACGCTGCTCTGGCTGGCGATCGTGATGCTCAGCCTGTTCAACTTCGTCGAGAGCCCACAGCTCCAGGCGCTGCTCTCCGACATCACCCCGCCCGCGCTGCGCGACGCTTCGTTCGCTCTCTACTTCACGCTCGCCTTCGGCGTCGGCTCGGTGTGGATCGTGGTCTACGGTGCGGTCATCGAGTTGCTCGGCGAGGACGTCGGACTACCGGTCACGTTCGTGATCATGGCCGCTTCATTCGTCGCCGCCGCGCTGGTGGTGCTGCCGATCAGGCTCGCGGGGCGCGATAGTCCCGGCGGCCGCCCGCGTATGCTCCGGCCTTGACCACCGATCCGGCCTCGTCGGCCGTCTCCGTGCGCGATTTCGAGAGACTGGCGGCCGAGCGGCTCGACCAGGCGGCGTTCGACTACATCGCCGGTGGCGCGGGCGACGAACGAACCCTTGCCGCCAACGAATCGGCGTTCGATGGGTGGCAGCTACGGCCCCGCGTCCTGGTCGACGTTTCAACGGTGGACGCTTCGACCACTTTCCTCGGTCGAGCGGTGAGCGCGCCGTTCGGAGTCGCGCCGGTTGCCTTCCAGCATCTCGCGCATCCCGACGCCGAGCCGGCACTGGCCGCCGCGGCCGCCGCGGCCGGAGTTCCGTACTGCCTGTCGACGATGTCGTCGCGCTCGATGGAGGATGTAGCCGCGGCGGCCGAGGCGGCGGCCGAGGCGACCGGCGGCAGCGGCATGCGCTGGTTCCAGCTTTACGTGCACCGCGACCGGACGCGGTCGGCCGGCCTTGTTCAGCGCGCAGCGACGGCCGGCTACGGTGCCCTCGTGGTCACGGTCGACCTGCCGGTCGCAGGCAGCCGCGATCGCGACCGGCGCAATCAACTCGCCTACCCGCAGGTGTTCGGCAACTTCCCTGCGTCGGACACGGGCGCGACGGATGAGGCGATCGCGGTCATCATCGGTGGCCTCAACGACGCATCGTTCACTTGGTCCGACCTGGCCTGGCTGCGCTCACTGACCGACCTGCCGCTGGTCATCAAGGGCATCCTGACCGCCGAGGACGCCGCGCTCGCCGTCGATCACGGTGCGGCCGCGGTGATCGTCTCGAACCACGGCGGCCGGCAGCTGGACCGGACGCCGCCGGCGATCGAGGTGCTGCCCGAGGTTGTCGAGGCGGTGCGCGGTCGTGCCGAGGTCTACGTCGACGGCGGCGTCCGGCGCGGCGCGGACGTTCTGATCGCGCTGGCCCTCGGCGCACGCGGCGTGTTCGTGGGGCGGCCGCCTGTCTTCGGCCTGGCCGTCGGCGGCGAGCGGGGCGCGCGGCAAATGCTCGACATCCTCGCTGCCGAGGTGCGCACTGATATGGCGCTGCTGGGCGTTAGGAGGCCGGACGAGATCGGCGCCCATCACGTGCGCCGCCGCTAGTCAGGCGGAGCTGGTTCCCTCCGGAGGGCCGAACATGGCCCTCGTCTATACTTCTGGACCCGTGCGTACGCTTCTGAGCGCGCCGCGGGTCCTCGGTCGGGGCGTAGCGCAGCCTGGTAGCGCACAGCGTTCGGGACGCTGGGGTCGGAGGTTCAAATCCTCTCGCCCCGACCATTTCCACTTCTGTCCGTAACTTGTGTTGGCCCGCGGATCCCGGTCGTCGACCTAGTCGGTGCCGACCCTGACCTGGATGTCGCCGCTGTAGTGGACCGGCGCCCAGTGTTTGTACGCAACGACCGTATGGTCGCCGTGCGCCACGCCGATCGGGATTGAGTAGTTCGCCGGAGTAGTGGAGACCGACGTTGGAGTGCTCCAGGTGGTGCCATCTGAGCTCTGCTGGTAGAAGACCTCGGTCGTCGCCGGGTTAGTTGTCGTGACCGTCCGGCCGTAGGTGACGCGAACGACACCGCCACTGAGATTCATCCGAGGCCACGCCAAGGCGTCGTTGCCTGGCGCGATCTTTACACCGGCAGACCACGTGGCACCGCCGTTGATCGAGCGGCGAACCCAGGGGGCCGATCCTGTTGCTGTTGGCTTCGTGTACCCGAGGTAAACCCGCTGACCCTCGGCGACAAGCTGAAACCCGAGCGCCCCCGAACCGGCGTATGCCAATTGCGTTGACGCAGACCAACTGCTTCCGCCGATTGACTTGCGTACGAGAACGCCCTCTCCTGGCAGGCCGACGCCGGCGTAGACGATGCCGTCACCGACCGCGACGCTAAAACTCGGGTTGTGGTCGTAATGTCCCGACCAAAGCGCGCGCTTGGAATCGAAAGTGGCTCCACCATCGTGACTCACGCGGATGAACAGCTTGCCCTTGTTGAACGCGTTCCACGCGACGACGACAAGCCCATTCGGTCCACGAGCCACGTCGGGATAGGACCCTGAGCCGCCCGAGAGCGATATCGAGGGGCTGAAGGTGACGCCACCGTCCAGACTGCGTGAGTACCGAATTCCTCGATTGGCCGAGTCCTCCAACCACGCCACATCCACTGCCGTCCCGTACGAGCTGATGCTCCGCGCCCACGAATCGCGTGTGGCGCTCCCGGGCCGCGAAACTCGAACGCGGGGTTGCCAGGTGAGTCCGCCATCGGCGCTGCGAACGACGTAAATGTCGGTGGCACCGGTTTCGGCGACAGTCTCGCCATAGGAGGCAACGAGCGCCGAGCCGCCTGCTGTCACCAGGCCCACAGGCCACGAGTGGAACTTGTTGTAGGTCTCGGCGCTGCTACTCCAGATCGTGACCGGCTCGCCCCAGTCAGCACCGATTGCGATGCCTGAGAGCGATAGTGAGAGCAGGGTGGCGCCAACGAGTGCGCTGGCGAAAGTGGACCGAATTCGTCGCATGCCGTGGTCTCCTCGGTGGTTCCGCGCCGACTGGGCAGGGGAACTCCACTAGTGGACACCCGGTTGCGGCGAGACGCAATGCGTGGAACCACCTGAAACGACACGTAAGCCGGTTTGGGTACCGCGGAGGCGACCGACGACACGCGGTCGTGCTTATGGCAAGTGACGGGAACTCCTCATTCCTAATTGTCGGGCCCCCGTGACCGCATGGTTCCGTGTCCCACCGTTGATCGTCGATGGTCCGTGGCTCGGGCGTTTCATCCCAACGGGGCGATGCAGGCCGTCCTCAATATCGGCGAGATTGTGGCCGCTGAGCACGGCACTCGTGTTTCTGAGAGAGGGTCCCCAAGGCGATGACCGGTCAGCTCCTGGATCCGCTCCCAGTTCTGGCGATCACGATCATCTTCGCGATCATCGCGCTGATCGGCTATGAAGTCGGCTTTCGTATCGGACGCTGGTGGCAGCACCGGACGCCGGGCGAGCAAGAGGGACCTACGGGCACCCTCGTCGGCGCGATCCTTGCGCTGATGGCCTTCCTGCTGGCGGTGACGATGAGCATGGCGTCGGATCGCTTCGATACCCGCCGCGGCCTGGTTCTCCAGGAGTCGAATGCGATCGGCACGACCTACCTGCGCGCCGGCTACCTGCCCGCGCCGGCCAACCTCGAGATGCGCGTCCTGTTGCGCGAGTACGTGCCGCTGCGCATTGCTCCACCGACCGCCGCTCAGCTCGCACAGCAGATCGCGCGATCCGAAGAGCTGCTCCAGGAGATGTGGGTGATCGCCGAGGAGGTAGCGCGCACGAACGGCAACGACGTAAACGCGCTGTTCATCGAATCGCTCAACGAGGTCATCGACCTGCACGAGTCGCGTGTCGTCGCGGGCGTGTACGCGCGCGTGCCGGAGACGGTCATCCTGCTTCTGGCGATTGGCGCCATCCTGTCGCTGGTGATGCTCGGCTACAGCGCCGGGATCACAGAGCGCCGCAGCGTGCTGAGCGCGGTGGTGCTGGTGATTGCGCTCGGCGCTGTGCTGACGCTGGTGATCGACCTCGACCGACCGCGCGATGGCTTCATCACGGTCAGTCAACAGCCGTTACTGGACCTGCAGAGAAACATCAGCGACGACTGACGCGAGGCTTCGGCGCGGGCCGATTCCTGCGACGGCAGTAGGCTTGCCAAATGGCTCGCCTCGCATGGCTCGGCGCACTCCTTCTGGTCGCTTGCTCGGCGCCGACGGCCAGTCCAACTGCCAGCCCAGGACGGCCGAGCCCGACTGAGCAGACAACGGCGAGCATTCCGCCCACGCCAAGCAGCGCGCCGACGCCTTCAAGCGAGACGACCCCAAGCAATACGGAGCCTCCGCCTGAACCGAGCGCATCGGCGACTGGGCCAACAGTTCTCTCCTTCCCGCGCGTGGCACAGGAGCCTCTCATCGAGGGCCGCTACTCGAGCTCGCCTCCGTTCGACGTTCCGTTCACGTTCGAAGTCATCGGCGAGGAATGGGAGAGTGGCCATCTCCACGGCGACTTCTTCGATCTGCTGAAGATTCCCGACTCGTCGCCGGGGATGCCATCGCGTTGGATCGCCTTCGGACTGCCGACGGTCATCCATGGTGATCCAGACACACCGACGTCCGATCTGTCACCGGCCGATGCGGCCGAGCTGCTGGCCGCGCGGAGCGACCTCGAATCGAGCGAGCCCTCCGATGTG
>DASQLS010000183.1:0-10357 GCA_035629915.1 Candidatus Limnocylindrales bacterium
GTCGGCGAGGCGCTGAAATGGATCTGGTGGCCGAGCTCGTGGAGGATCACCTCGGCGTCCTCGGCGTCGTCAACGCCGCCCTTGCCGAAGCGCATCTCGTCCCTGGGGTGATCCGTCGCGAAGGAGTTGTCGACGCCCCACTGGTTGATGCGCACTCGCTGCTGGTCGCCGTTGATCGCCGGCCAGCCAGCCGTGACGCCGAAGCCCAGGCCGCGCGTGTAGAGCTGCGACTTGGTGACCCAGTAGTAGGCCATCACCTGCTCGAAGCGATCGTCATGGCGCGTGTAGTTCCAGGTGCAGTCGGTCTCGTAGGCGGGGTTGCCGGTTTCGCTGACCACGATCGCCCAGGTCCCGCGCAGGTAGCCGCTGCCGTCCAGCGCCACCAGTGGCTTGGTCACGCGTTCGGCGTTGAGCGCCGCGTAATCGGCGTCCTTCCTGTCGGTCAGATCCTGGTTGCCGCTCGTCACCACGGGATTTGGGTTGAAGACGAGGGCGGTGCCGGCCGTGCAGCCGGTGGGCTGCTTGGCGGTGATCGCGAACGGTGCCGCAATCGGCACGGACGCGAGCAGGATCGTTGCCAGGGCCACGCGCGAAAAGCGATGCATCAGGGTCCCCCTTTGTGATTCGAGAAGAGCACCCTAGTTCCGGCTCGTGGACCCGTCAAACGCTCGTCCGGGCGGCTATTCCGGTGATTTATGACGTTGTTCGCGCTTCTCCCTCGCGGCCTCGGCCGTCTCCTCGCCGTGTGGGCTGGCCTCGATCTCGAGCTGCGCCGCCTCGGCGTCTGCGAACGACTGCTCGAGCCAGGCCATCACCTCGTCGTTGTCGTCGGTCAGCCTGAACAGCTCCAGATCACCGGGCGCGATCATGTGGTGCTGGGCCACCGGTTTCTCCAGCCAGCGAATGAGTGGCTGCCAGTAGCGCTTGCCGAACAGGATCACCGGGAAGTGATCGATCTTGCCGGTCTGGACGAGCGTCAGTGACTCGAACAGCTCGTCGAACGTGCCGAAGCCGCCCGGGTAGATCACGAATCCCTGGGCGTACTTGACGAACATCGTCTTGCGTACGAAGAAGTAGCGGAAGTTCAGGGCGAGGGTGCACCACTTGTTCACGGACTGCTCGTGGGGCAGTTCGATGCCCAGCCCGACCGACACCCCACCGGCCTGCATAGCGCCCTTGTTGGCGGCCTCCATCACCCCCGGACCACCGCCGGTGATGACGGTGATGCCCTTGTGGGCGAGCTTGCCGCCGAGCTCCTCGGCGGCCTTGTAGACGCGATCTCGGGGCGACACTCGAGCAGAGCCGAAGATCGTCACTGCCGGACCAAGCTCGGCGAGCGAATCGAAGCCTTCGACGAACTCACCCATGATCCGCAGCGCGCGCCACGCGTCGCTGTCGAGGAACGCGGTATCCGCGTACGGCGCGGTGCGTAGGAGCTTGCGATCCTCCGTCGCCCGATCGCGCGGGCGCTTCTCCTGGGTCATCGGCCGGTGCTGTCCATGCGCCGCGCAGGATAGCGGCTGGTTATCCTCCTTTCGAACAACTGGAGGTCACCCAGGATGAACATGGACTTGCAGATGGCGAAGGCACGCGACCCGGTGTGCTGGATGGACGTCGACACGGCGTCCGCGTCATTCACCTACGAGCACGAGGGCAACACCTACGTCTTCTGCTCACGTGGCTGCATGCTCGACTTCAGCGAGCAGCCCGCGCACTACCTCGGCCCGACCTATCAGCCGAGGGGAATGGACGACCTGCCGCCCTGACCTGATGACGGCATTGCCAAGTAGCGCGACTTTCACCGGCTGAAAGCAAGAGACAAGAAGGGCCGCCGAGCGGCCGGCTTCGGCCACGAACGTGTTCGTTGCTTTCACTCCGTCAAAATGCCGGGCAAGCAGCGACGACTTAACGCCCATGGTTGATCGCTACTTTCACCGGGTGAAATCAACCGGCTACGCTGGAGCCGTAGCCTCGCGACGGGCGAAGCTCAGAAGCGGACGTAGGCGGCGCCGCGCGTGTCAACCAGGAACGATCCATCGGGTCGGCGCATCACGCGCATGACCATCTCGGCGCAAACGCTGCAGCGCATCACCATGCCCGGTCCGCCGACGCAGTAGACGCGCAGCGTTCCCATCGGGGCGCGGTTGCCGCAGTGAGCGCAGCGGGCCGACGAGAGCGTCATCTCGGCGCCGAAGATCTCGAACAGCATTCCGGCCGCGGCGTTGCCGTCGAGGGTCTGCGGATCGGCTACCTCGTAGTCGGTCGTCTGCTCTTCGTTCATTCCGTCAGCCTCCGCTGGGCCCAAATCGCTCGGTGCGCACCTGGCTCGCCGGCAAGCCAAGTCCGACCAATGCGTCGGCGGTCAGCTCGACCAGTGCCGTTGGCCCGCACACGAATACGTTGACCATCCTGCCCGTTCCCTCGAGCACCTCGCCGAGCATCTTCATGTCGATGCGTCGCGCGTAGCCAGACCACGCCGGTGGCTGTCGGCGGGTCAGTGTGTGGATGACGCGCAGCCCGTCGGCGCGCGCGCCAAGCCGTTCGAGCTCGTCCGCATAGATGATGTCGGCCGCCTCGCGTGAGCTGTAGAGCAGCGTGCACGGCACGCCCGTGCCGACCTGCGCGCGATGCCTGACGATGGCCATCAGCGGCACGACGCCCGACCCGCCGGCGATGAGCAGCAGTGGATCCGCGGCGGCCGCGTCCCAGACAAAGTAGCCGCCGATCGGCCCGCGCACCTCGAACCGATCACCGACGACGAGCTCGTCGTGCAGGAATGGCGACACCTCGCCCTCCCTGACGCGCTCGACGGTCAGGTCGATCAACGGCTCGTCGGCCGGTGCCGAGGCGATCGAATAGCTCCGCTGGGCCTGGTAGCCGTCCTCGGCGGTGAGTCGGATGTCGACATGCTGTCCGGGCCTGTGACTGGTCCACGACGGAAGCAGCAGCGAGATGGTCCGGGCTCGCTCAGTCTCGTCGCGCAAGGCGCTGACGGTCGCTACCTGCCAGCCGATCGAAGCCATCTAATCAATCACCGCTGTAGCGCTCCTCGAGCCATGGATCGCCACGGTTGTGATAACCGAACGACTCCCAAAAGCCCGGCTGGTCCTTCTCTACAACGCGCAGGCCGCGCAGCCACTTTGCACTCTTCCAGAAGTACAGGTGCGGCACGACGAGGCGCGCCGGGCCGCCGTGCTCGGGCGCCAGGGAATCACCGTCGTAGCCGAATGCAACGAATGCCTGGTTGTTGACGATGTCGGCAATCGGCAGGTTCGTGGTGTAACCGCCGTCCGACCAGGCGATCACGAACGCGGCGCGGCGATCGAGTTCGACGTGCTCGAGCAGCGTGTCGACGCTGACCGCCTGCCAGCGCATGTCGAGCTTGGTCCACTTGGTGACACAGCTGATGTCGACCACGAATTCGCGTGACGGAAGGGCCTGGAATTCGTCCCACGTCCAACTGACGGGTTCGGCGACCAGGCCGTCGATGCTGAGCGTCCATTCGGAGAGCGGCGTGTGCGGCGTTGGGCCCGCGGAAAGCACCGGGAAATCGTTGGTCAGGTACTGGCCGGGCGGTAGGCGTTGCCCGCGCTGCGCTGTCTCGCGACGGCCGACGAAGCCGCGCGTAACCAGTCGATCTGTCATCGCCAAATCCTGTTGAGGTTTCGGCCGAACTCTACCCCGCCGGGGCCATAGCCAGAAGTCCCATCACAGCAAATGCACAAGTAGATGGACGGCAGGATGCACGACCGCTATAGTCCCGCCGATTCAGGGCTCCAGTTCGAACGACCCTGAGGTTGGAATATTCGTACCGGTCGGAGGGTCGTTTCTCGGTGTACACGGATCGCGCCATTGCCTGTCTGGATTGTGGGCAGGAGTTCACCTTTACGGCGGGTGAGCAGGAGTTCTATGCACAGCGTGGCTTCACGGAGCCGCCCAAGCGCTGCCCGTCGTGCCGCGCAGTTCGCAAGGCCCAGCGTTCAGGTGGTGGGGGCTCACGCGACTACAACGGCCAGGGTGGCGGCTATTCAGCGCCCTCGTATGACGGTGGCGGCTACGGCTCGTCCTATGCGGGCGCTTCAGCCGGCTACGGCGACGAATATCGGGAGCGCCGACCGCGCGAGATGTTCGAGGCTGTGTGCGCCGACTGTGGCAAGACGGCGAGCGTGCCGTTCCGGCCGTCGGGCGTGAAGCCGGTCTACTGCAGCGACTGCTTCCAGAACAGGCGCTGATCGGGGGCTGGTCGGACCTGCGTCCGACTTGTCCACAGCTCGAGATAAGTCGGCGTGAATTGGGCGTTGATCGCCCGATAACTGACACCGCCTAGATTCGACAGGCCGACTCCCGCCGGGGTCGGCCAACCCCGTCGAACAGGTGTCAGGAATGGAGAGCCATGAGCGCCGCATCAATGCCCCGTTACCTCCACGACCGGAAGCTGTGGTTGGCACTGCTCGCTGGTCTCGCCCTTTTGGCGTTTGCCGGCCTGCTCGGATCAGGCGCCGACCTCGGATCGGAGATTCGCCTGATCGCACAGGATGACCACGCGATAACGCCTTTCCGTTGGACATGACGCCGCCTTTTGGGCGGTCGCGAACGGAGGGAGCCGCGCCGTCTTAGAGTCAGGCCGTGCCTGACGAAACGAAAGACCAGCCGCGAACGGGATCCGTTTCGCGGGCA
This sequence comes from Candidatus Limnocylindrales bacterium, assembly GCA_035629915.1. Taxonomy (GTDB): domain Bacteria; phylum Chloroflexota; class Limnocylindria; order Limnocylindrales; family CSP1-4; genus JALYGJ01. Next base: position 4,678 of record DASQLS010000183.1, read on the forward strand.
CCGGTGGCCGTCCTCGTCATCGGCCTGGGGTTAGCTGTTGGGCTCGTGCTGCTCGGCGCCAACCTGGCCGCAGGTCCGGCGCCGCCTCCCCAGAGCGCCGAGCCCGGAACGGCAGCGTCGCCCCGTCAGGTAAACGTGATCATGCGTGACTACGCGTTCAACCCGGACCCGTTGTACTTGACGCCCGGCGAGACCGTCACGCTCGCCGTCGTCAACGGCGGCCTGGTCGCACACGAGCTCGTGCTGGGCGACGCGGCTGTGCAGGAGGCATGGGCGGAGGCAAATGCCCTGGCGACGCCGCCCGCTCCGTTCGCGACGCCACCGCCGGCGAGCGCCCCGGCCGGAACCGGCGGCCTGCGCGTGCTGGTCGGCTCGGGCGGATCGACCACCGTCAGCTACGAGGTGCCATCGAGCGGCGAGCTGCAACTGTTCTGTCACTTGCCGGGCCACGCCGAGCAGGGGATGCACGGACAGGTCGTGCTGGCCAGCCGCTAACATGTCGTGACCGGCTCAACTGGGGTCGGCTTCGACAAATTCGCACCATCAGGAGAGTCCACGGATGACGTATGTGATCGCCGAGCCGTGCATCGACGTCATCGATCAATCGTGCATCTCGGTCTGCCCGGTCGACTGCATCCATTTCGACCAGGGTGTCGACCGGATGCTGTTCATCGATCCAGACGAGTGCATCGACTGTGGTGCGTGCGAGCCGGAGTGCCCGGTCAACGCGATCTATCCCGAGGACTCCCTGCCCTCCGAGTGGGCGGCATACACGGAGCTCAACGCGCGCTGGTTCAAGGACAAGGACTCGGCCCGCGCGACTGTCGACGAGTTGAAGCCGCCGGCCTGATCAGGAGCGCGCGAACATGGCTCCGGCGATGCTCCTCAGGCTGGGCCGCGTCCCGTAGAACAGCAGCGTGGCTCTGAAGATGCGTCCCGCCAGGAAGATCGCAACCACCACGTAGATCACCTGCGCGATCAGCGACAGCGCGATCAGCTCAGGGGGCGCATCAGGCACCGCCAGCAGCTCGAGCACGGCCGCCGGCCCGGTTAGCGGGAACAGCGCCAGCGCCCAGACGATGGGCGAGTTCGGATCGTTCAGGAAGATCGGCGTCGCAATGAGCGGGATGACTGCGAAGAAGCCAAAGAAGCTCGAGTACTGCTGCGCCTCGCGGGCGCCCGGTGCGAGCGCGCCGATGGCCGCGAAGATCGCACCGTAGGTGAGGTAGCCGAGGCAGAAGCAGACCACGGCCAGCGCCACGGTCGGCAGCGAGATGCTCAGGTCGATCGCGAACTGCTGGTTGAGCAGCGGCATGGCCAGCAGCGCCGCCGCGAGCCAGACCGCAACCTGGGTAAGACCCGCGGCGCCCAGGCCGAGGACCTTGCCGGCCATCAGCGGCAGTGCCGGGATCGAGCTCAGCACGATCTCGACCACCCGGTTCTCTTTCTCCTCGGTGACCGACTGGAGCAGATAGCCGCTGGTGATGAAGATGCTGAGCACGAATATGAGCGTGAAGATGTAGGGCAGGAAGAATCCGGCCGCGACTGCTGCCTCCGTAACCGGTTCGCCGCCGGTATCGACCGTGTCGAAGGAAATCGGAGTAAGCAGCTGGATGAGCGTCTCATCGGGCACGCCCGCGTCGCGCAGCAGAGAGGTGCGTAGCAGCACCTCGACCTCTGCTTGTGCCGACTGCTGGCGAGTAAGCGCGTCGAGCGGCCCGCCGCCACCCTCGGAGGCGACTACTACCTGGACATCCGGATCGCCGGGCCACTCCTGTGGCACGAGGTAGTACTCACTCGCCGATCCGCCGGCCAGCAGCGCCTCCGCCTGCGAACGCGGCATGAGCACGACGTTTGGCGTGAGAGCGGGATCCGCCTCCAGCGGCACCGGCGACTCGTTGACCACAGCGATTGATCCGGTCTGGCCGCCACCGGCACCCTGGAGCGAGAGCGCGCTCGAGATGGTGAAGATCAGGATGAGCGACAACGGCAACAGCAACGTCCCCACCACGAACCCGCGCCGGCGAACCGTGCGCAGGTAGTCGCGCCGCGCGATGAGCGCCACCAGGCGCAGGAAGTGCGACCTCACGCGACGCTGCTCGCCCGTGGATCGCCGGCAACCGTGCGCACGAAGATCTCGGCCAGGTTGGGCGCCTCGACGGCGAAGCGCTCCACTTCCGCGCCAGTGCCGGCGAGCTCGCGAAACAGATCCTGCGCGGTCGCTCCCTCGTTGAGTAGGTAGCGCACAGAGCCGTCGTTCGTCGCCGCGTGGCTGACGCTGCGCAGTCCGTCCGCGTCGGTCGGCAGTTGCTGACCAACGACCTCGACGGCGCCGTCGCTGAAAGCGCGGCGCACATCGGGGACCGTGCCGTACAGCAAGCGCTTGCCCTTGTCGATCAGCAGGATGCGATCGCATAGCTGCTGCGCATCGACCATGTCGTGGGTGCTCATGACCACGCCCGCGCCGCGGTCGCGTTGCGCGACCAGCAGCGACTTGAGCATCGACGCGTTGACCGGGTCGAGACCCTGGAACGGCTCGTCGACGATGAGCAGGTCCGGCTCGTTGATGATGGTCGACATCAGCTGCGCCTTCTGGTGCATGCCGCGCGACAGCTCGCCGGCCTTCTTGGTCAGGTCATTGCCCAGCCCAACCTCGGTCAGCAGCTCTCTGGCCCGCTCGCGGGCGGTGCCGGAGGGCAGGCCGCGCAGCGCGCCAAAGTACGCGAGCGTGTCGAGCACCGGCACGTCGCGATACAGGCCGCGATCCTCGGGCAGGTACCCGGTGCGCGACTGATTCTCGACCCCCGGCTTGTTGCCAAAGACGCGAATCTCGCCCCGGTCGGGGCGAATGATGTCGAGGATCATCCTCATCATCGTTGTCTTGCCGGCGCCATTCGGGCCGAGGAATCCAAGGATCTCGCCGGGATAGATCTCGAATGTCAGGTCGCGCACGACATCGGTCGATCCGAAGCGCTTCCAGACGCCACTGGCAGTTGCCGATGGCTCCCGCGTAGTTACCGCCTCGCGATCCTGCCCGTTGCTCACACGGGAAGCCTATCGAACCTCGCCGACCGCCTCGTCGATGGGGCGGCATGCGACGGCATATCCTCGACGCATGCGCATCGTTTCGCTCCTCCCTTCGGCCACCGAGATCGTCTTCGCCCTCGGGCTCGGCGACGAGCTGGTCGGCCGGACGCACGAGTGCGACTACCCCGTCGAGGCGTTCGATGTCCCGGTGATGACGGCCGACAAGGGCGCGGTGGCCGGTGCCTCGAGTCGTGAGATCAACGAACGTGTCGCGGCGTCCATCCATGGCGGCAGCTCGATCTACCAGCTCGACCTCGATGCGCTCGGCGCCGCGGACGCCGACCTGATCATCACCCAGGAGCTGTGCAACGTCTGCGCGGTGAGCTACCGCGAGGTCGCCGATGCCGTCAGTCAGCTCGACGGCGACAGCACAGTGATCAGCCTCGAGCCAACGTCGATCGAGGGCATCCTCAACACCATTTCGACGGTCGGCGCGATGGCCGAAGCTGAGGACGAGGCAGTCGGGCTGATCGAGATCCTGCGCGAGCGCCTGGCGCGAATCGAGAACCGCGTCCTCGAGCGCCGCCTCGACGGAGTCGCGTCGCGTCGCGTGGTGTGCCTCGAATGGCTCGATCCGCCTTTCGCCTCCGGACACTGGGTGCCCGAGCAGGTCCGGCGTGCCGGAGGCTGGGACCTCCTCGGCAGCATCGGACAGCCGGCGCGTGAAACGACCTGGGACGACCTGCGCGAGGTCGATCCCGAGCAGCTGATGCTCATCCCGTGCGGGTTCGACGCGCCGGTCACGGCTCACGAATGGGAGCGCGGCAGGGCAACCCGACCGGATTGGGTCGATGAGCTTCGCGCGGTCCGTGATGGGGAGCTGTACGCACTCGACGGCTCGGCCTATTTCAGCCGGCCGGGACCGCGCGCCATCGACGGCATCGCGCTTCTCGCCGAGCTTTTCGACCCGGGCGTTTTCAGTGACGAGGCCCCGGCCGGCGCCTGGCTCCCGATTGCACCTGCACGAGCAAGTTGAACCGCCAATCCCCAACCTCGAGCTTCACGTCGTCCTTCAACTGCCTGTGGTGCGGACGGCCGCACGAGACGCGGACCGACAACGACCTTGAGGGCTGGGCGCGACTGTGCTCGGACTGCATTGGCCGGGCGCAGGACAACGAGTTCCTGCGCTACCGACTGCGTGAAGGGCTTCGCCGCCGCGCGGAGGCCGATGAGCCAGGTACGCTCCCGCCCTCGGAAACGAAAGCCGACCAAGCGGGCTCGGATGATCCTTTGCGCGCCTACTACGCGGCGCGCGCCGGCGAGTACGACGACTGGTATCTGCGGCGCGGCCGCTACAGCCACGGGGCGTTGGCCGACGTCGCCTGGGAGGCCGATCTCGATACGGCCACCCTCTGGCTCGACCGGCTTCCGATCAGCGGCGAGATCGTCGAGCTGGCCGCCGGCACCGGCTGGTGGTCGCCGCTACTCGCCCAGAAAGGTCAGCTGTCGATCTATGACGCGGTCGAGGAGCCGCTCGATCGCGCGCGCGATCGGCTGCTCGCCCACGGGCTCGCTGCGCACATCCACGTCCGCGACGCATGGCAGGAGCCGGACCGGCAGGTGGACGCGCTCTTCTGCGGCTTTTGGCTGAGCCACGTCCCACGCTCGCGGCTGGCCGAGTTCCTGGCCATCTGCCGCGCGTGGCTGAAGCCCGGCGGCACGTTCGCATTCATCGACTCTCGACTTGACCCGGACTCGAGCGCGACCGACCACCCTGCCCCGGCCGACGACATGTCGCTGCGCAAGCTCGACGACGGCCGTGAGTTCTTCATCCCCAAGATCTACTACGCCCCCGAAGAGCTCCAGGCGGCCCTGCTCGAGGCCGGATTCCGCGATGCCAAGGTCGAGACGACGCCCCGCTTCTTCCTCCTCGGCAGTGCCATAGCGGGCGAGTAGCGCCAAGCCCGCGCGCCAGGCCGAAGCGGCTGGCCACGGCGAGAGCGACAGGACCCGCGCACGAAGGCGCCACTACACTCGGCGGGAAATGGCACTCAAGGATGCGACGATCGCGACGGTCGGTTCGGGTGTGATGGCCGAGGCGATGATTGCCGGGCTGTTGCGCGGCGAGCGCGTGGCGCCCGACCAGGTGATCGCCAGCCATCCACGCGCCGATCGCCGGGCGGAGCTGCTGAGCAGCTACGGCATCCGGACCGTCGAGGACAACACCAGCGCTGTCGAGGCCGCCGACGTGATCGTGCTGGCCATCAAGCCGCAGATGCTCGTGCGTGTCGGGCGCGAGATCGCGCCGATGATGCGCGACGGCAAGCTGGTCATCAGTATCATTGCCGGCGCTACGACGCGCGCCCTCTCGAACGCGCTTGGGCACCAGCAGATCGTGCGCAGCATGCCCAACACCCCGGCCCAGCTCGGGCGCGGCATGACCGTCTGGTACGCCACGCCTGAGGTGAGCGAGACGCAGCGCGAGCAGGCGCGCGTGCTGCTGGGCAGCCTGGGAGTCGAGCTGGAGGTCGACGACGAGAAGCTGGTCGGCATGGCCACCGCCGTCAGCGGCACCGGGCCGACCTACGTCTTCCTGGTCATGGAGGCGCTCATCGACGCTGCCGTCCACCTCGGCTTCCCGCGCCACATCGCC
>DASQLS010000184.1:0-2605 GCA_035629915.1 Candidatus Limnocylindrales bacterium
GCTGGCCTGTGAGTCGGACAACCGAATCCAGGTCGAGAACGCGAGCTCCACGCAGCTGCGGGTCATGCTCAGCGTGCCGGGAGGTGGAGTCAGCACTGTCACGCCGGGGCCGGGAAGCTCGGCATCGGTGGTGGTGACCGAGGAAGGTCCGTTCAGTGCCCTCGCCGTGCTGGACAGCGAGTGGCTCGAGTCGGCTCGCTTCCGGCGCGAATTCCTGTCGCGCCAATTGTCCGATCCGGCTGTTCGACGTCGCCTGTCGCCCGACGATCTGCGTCAGATCAGCGCGCAGGTCAACGATCTGGCGCAGGAGATCCGGCGCGCGACCGAACAGCTGGCTCAGAATGTCGGCGGCTGCTCGGGCACGGTCAAGCTGGGCACGCCGGATGGCGTGGCAGGCAAGGTCACGATCGTGGACAACCCGGCCGGAGGCTTTCCGGCGTACGTCCTGCGCTGCTAGGGAAAGAGCAGCCGCCAGCCGGCGTATGCGACGACTCCGGCGATGAGGCACGCCAGAAGAGACCGTCGCGGTGCGACCAGGAGTGCCCCGATGGCTCCGGCAATCGTCGCTGAATCACCAAGGCCAGCGCCAGGCACGACGACTGCCTGGGCTGCGAGCCCTGCGAACAGGGCGGGCGGCATTCGATCGAGCACGGCGCGGACCCGGTCGGGGAGCGGCGGCAGCAGAAGCATCGCGGCGGCACGGCTGACGTACGTGATCGCGGCCAGGAGAAGCACCAGCTCCCAGGTCACCTGGCGCGCCCGCCGGGCAGCGCGACGACGATCGCGGCCACGATCGGCATGAACGTGTACGCGCTCGGCACCAGGATCGACAAGACGATCACGGCGACGGCAGCGATCGCCGCTCGGACCGCGGCGTCGCGGCCGCGGCCGGTTACCGCCGCCAGACCTATGAACAGCACCGGGAAGATGGCGGACGCAAGACTCTCCAGTCCTGCAACGCTGGCCCCCAGGACCCCCAGCATGGTGCCGCCTATCCAGGCGACGTAGAACAGGACGCCGCTCGTGACGAGCACCGTCGGCGCGCGTGATCCTGACGCGACCGCGAGGCCAAAGCTCTCGTCGAGGATTACCGCGCTCTGCAGCGCGCGCACCAGGAAAGTTCCCTTGAAGCGCGGTCGAAGCACGGCCCCCAGGACGATGTGTCGCGCGTTCAGTGCGACAGCCGTGGCAATCAGCGCGATCGGGCCCGCGCCGCTGGTGACGAGGCCGAGCAGCGCGAACTGTAGAGAGCCGGAGAACACCAGCGCGGACATGCCGATCGTCATCAGCGGATCGAGAGCCACGCTCGCGGCCGCGCCGAAGATGACTCCGAACACGCCTATGGCGAGCGCGAGTGGGGCCGCCGACAGGAGCGTGCTGCGCAACTCGACCGGTTCATCCAACAGCGCAGCATCGTACGCACAACGTGCCATTTGGGCCGGCACGAGTGGGGAAGAGGCGTGTGCTAGCCGGCGGTCATGTCAGCGGCAGGGGACGAATCGATCCAGCGTCCTTCGCGATACACGTACCAGCGCTCAGATCCGGCCTCTTGGATACCGCCGAAGACAGTGGCGCTTGGGTACTGCGAACGAAGCATCCGTTGGAGCTGGGCGGGGTTCATGGCGCCATCGTCAAGGAGCCGCTCCGCGGCCATGCGAAAGTTCGCATCGCCGGCCGGATTGGTCACCAGTTGAACCTTCATTCACCCACGCGCGCATCGTGGGAATGGACAGCGCATCCCCTCCGCTGACGGTAGCGACGGGATGTGTCCCGGTCGTCACACGGGCGAGCGAAACATTGCGACGTGCTTACACGAGCGGGAAGTTACGCGCCTTCGTACGCCTCGCGCAGCCAGTCTAGGAGCTCGTCATCGACCGACTCGACGTCGCTGATCCGCCTGCGGTGGGTGGCCATGCCGGACATCGACGTCCATCGGTCGGTCGGCGCTCTGCCGGGCAGATTGACGGCCACCTCGAGCTTGCCGGCGGCCGGACCAACCTGGCCGAACTGCTTCCTGCGCCGAAGGCTTACGTAGGTCTTCTTGGGATCGAGCTCGACATCGCTGCCGAATCCGCGCACGCATTCGATAACGGCGTCATATATCGGTCGCAGTTCGGCGTTCTTGCCCGCGAAGTACGAATCGATCAGCTGCTCATCGGACGGCGCGCCGCCGGTCGCCGCCTCGCGCGCTTTGATCGCGATCAAATTGGCATTGCCATAGGTCAGGCCGCGCTCCTTGAGCATCGCGATCACCTCGGAATGCTTTTGGACTCCGGATTGATGCACGATGGCGATCCAGTCGGCGAGGCTGCGCCCGCTTGACTTCTCGATATTCGCGATCTGGTTGCGGCTTGTTGATCAAGGGTCGCCGCGGTGACCTCCCAGTGGGCTATGGAGTGACGCAATGACGGGCACATCGGACAACAAGGCGCTGGTACGGCGGTTCGTCCATGAGATCTTCGAACAGCTGCGTCCCGATGCCGTCGACGAGCTGGTGGCGGACGACTTCGTGTCGCACACGTGGCCGTCAGACGGTGACAGCAAGAGCGCACTCAGAAGGGCGACCGAGAGCATGGCCGCCGCGCTGCGCGATCCACGCTTCGAG
>DASQLS010000185.1:0-3627 GCA_035629915.1 Candidatus Limnocylindrales bacterium
TCGGCCGATGGTCGCGTTGGTGGTCATTGCGACGCTCGACAGCTCGTCTGCCTCGAGGCGCAACGCAGACACGATCTCGTCGGCGCCGGCGCCCCCGTCGACCAGCTCGTCGTGGCGCGCGTCCATTCGTTCGAGCGCCGAGGCAAGCGACTGGACCTCGCGCCGTGCGGCGCGCAATGTGCCGCTGGCCGAGCGCATGATCTGTGGCCGGCTTTCGGCCGGCCGGCCGGCTGCGCGCGCGGCTGCAAGGACCAACGCGTACGCGCCGACTTCGCCGAGCACCGGCCCGGAGCTGATCACGCCGGCGCGTATCGCCGAGGCGACCTCGGTAGGCTCGGCAACCGACAGCGTCGCGACACGGCCGGGCAGCTCGCGCTGGTCGAGCAGGACGATCGCGTCGCCGGTGAAGCGATACGCGCTGCGATACGTCCAGTCAGGAGCGTCGGCCTCGGCCACCGGTGTGGCCGGGGAATCGACGATGACATCGGCCGTGCCCGAACCGAGGATCTCGCGCGCCGCAGAGATGCTCGTCCGGCGCAGCTCGGTGGCCACGCCAAACACTGCGCCGGCGTTCTGAACGGTCTGGCGGCTGAAAGTGCGGAAGAACTCGCGCCGGCTCGCGTCGTACTCAACGGGCGAGTCGGCATCAGCGGGCGAGTTGGCATCAGCGGGCGAGGCCGCGCCTGCGGTTGAATCGGCCGCGGCGAGAGAGTCGGGCTGCCTATCCGGGCGGGCCATCAGCAGCCGCCCGGCCGAGCCGCGTCAGTACTGGATGACGCTGTGTGTGTAGTAGTCACCCAGTCGCTCGCGTCCCTTGAGGAAAAGCAGCTCGACGAGGAAGGCAAGGCCAACGACCTCCGCCTTGAGCGTCTTGACCAGCTCGATCGTGCCGAGGACTGTTCCGCCGGTTGCCAGCAGGTCATCGACGATGAGCACCTTCTGGCCGGGCTGGATCGCGTCCTTGTGAATCTCGAGCGTGTTCGTGCCGTACTCGAGGGCGTACTCGACGCTCGCCGTCTCCGCGGGCAGCTTGCCCAGCTTGCGGACGGGCACGAAACCGGCGTCGAGCTGAATAGCCATCGGCGCACTGAAAATGAAGCCGCGCGACTCCATGCCGACCACCACGTCGATCTGCTTGTCTCGAAATGGCTCGAGCATCAGGTCGATCGACTCGCTGAACGCACCGGCGTCCTTGAGCAATGTGGTGATGTCGTAGAACAGGATGCCCGGCTTTGGGAAGTCGGGAATCTCGCGAATCTTGGCGCGCAGGTCGTCTGCGGACACGGGCTGAGTTACCTCGCGTGGGATGCCCGACTGAGTCGTTTTTGGGCGCGGTCAGTCTAGCGCAGCGTCAGCAGACTTCCGGGCCAGCCACCACGCCGACGCCAGTGACGCGACGGACGCGACTCCGACCGAGATTCCGTAGTAGCCGATCAACAGCGATCGTGCGACGAGCCGGCAGTACGCGCCTGGGTCCGATGGGTCGATTGGGATCGAGGTCGCCACCCGCTGTGATGCCGCACAGTCGCCGAGCAGCACCGATGTGCCCCATAACCCGTAACCGCCGACGTACAGCCCGACCAGGCTCCCCACGACAATGATCAACCCGTCAACGCGACCTGGCCGCCCGCGTCGCGATGCGTAAAACCACCCTGCCGCCGTCCCTGCCAGGGCTGCACCAATCAGGCCCGTGAATTCCGGCGGAAAGTTGCCCGGGCGGAAGGTCGGGTCGCTGACAGCGCCCACGGAGGCGATCAACGGCGGCGCCGCGAATGCCGCAAACGCGAACGCCAACAGGATTGGTATCCATCGACGCATCTGTCGCTCACCAGGGGGATGCGAACACCAATTGTTTGTGGATTTCCACGATTTCCGAGTCGACCGCGTGGCCCTAGCGTCAGCGCATGCCAAACGTCCGGTCGCGAGGCTACATCGCTCTCCTGATCATCGTGCCTGTGTTGCTCGCCGTGTTCGGCGCGACCGGACCAGTGGCGGCAGAAACGACGTTCACCGTCAACCGAATCGGCGACGCGTCCGACCTGAACCTGGCCAATAGCGCGTGCGACACCTCGACCAACTCCGGCAAGCAGTGCACGCTGCGTGCCGCGATCGAGGAGGCCAACGACACTCCCGGCGCGGACACGATCAACTTCAACATCACCAGCACGTCCAAGGTGATCGCGCCGGGCAGCCCACTGCCACCGATTACCGATCAGCTGACGATCGACGGCTACACCCAGACGGGCGCCAGCCCGAACACGCAGGCGGTCGGTAACAACGCAGTGCTCAAGATCGTGCTCGATGGCGTCAACGCGGGCGAAGAGGCGATCGGCCTCGACCTCGCCGGCTACCGGGTCACGGTCAAGGGCCTCGTCATCCAGCGCTTCGAAGGAACGGGCGTCGCCCTCAGCGGCACCAAGTCCGACGTGGTCGGTAACCGCATTGGCACCAACGCGGCGGGCACTCTCGCGCGTGGCAACGGCGTGGGTCTGCTCGTCACCGGCGACCAGAACACGATCGGTGGTACGGCGCCGGCCGCGCGGAACCTTTTCTCAGGCAACTCGCGGCACGGCATCAGGATCAGCGGTGCCGATGCAGTGGGCAACGAAGTGCTCGGGAACTATGTCGGCACGACGGCGACAGGCAATGCCGCATTGGGCAACGGCGAATGGGGCATGACGGTAGGTGGTGGAGCGAGCCTCAACCGCGTCGGTGGCACGACAGCGGGTTCTCGAAATTTGTTCTCGGCCAATGGCAACGACGGCATCGCGCTGTTGGGCGGAGACTCAAACGAGGTATCGGGCAACTTGATCGGCACCAAGGCCGATGGATCGGGAGACCTGGGCAACACCGACAACGGGATCATGGTCGCAGGCTCATCGGACAACCTGATCGGCGGCACCAGGTCGGCAGCGGCGAACGTGGTCTCCGGCAACGGCGGTACGGGAATCGACCTGTACGGCACCGCGTCCTTCGACAACGTCGCGCGCGGCAACGTGGTTCGCGCCAACGATGGCGACGGAATCAGTGTGTCGTCGCGGCGCGCTGTCGTAGCCGGCAACGTGATCTTCGGCAACGCCCTGGCGGGAATCGAGGTCTTCGCGTTCTCCTCGGCGTCGGCGAACAGGAACCGCATCTCCGGCAACCAGATCTTTGGCAACGGGAAGCTGGGCATCGACCTCATCGGCGGTACCGAGAATGCGGCGGGCGTCACCTCGAACGACACCGATGACGCGGACAACGGGCCCAACGACCTGCAGAACTTCCCGCTGCTGACATCGGCCGTTCGAAGCGGCACGACCAACGTGACGACCGTCGTCGGGTCGCTCAACAGCAATCCGAGCACTCAGTTCACGATCGAGCTGTTCATCGTCCTGGCGGTCGACGCCTCGGGCCACGGCGAGGGCCAGGTTCTTTACGCGTCGCAGAACGTGACGACCAACTCCGGTGGCGACGCTGGCTTTGCCTTCCAGGTCGGCGGCCTGAGCCCGGGAACGGTGCTGACCGCGACGGCCACCTCGACATCTGCCGGAAACACGTCTGAGTTCGCCGCCAATCGAACGGTGGTGCCGGGGCCATGAAGCGAAACGCCGTGGTCGGTCTCGTGGTGCTTCTGCTGGTCGTTGC
>DASQLS010000186.1:0-5823 GCA_035629915.1 Candidatus Limnocylindrales bacterium
GCGTTCCAGCCGCTTGCCTCGACCGAGCGGGTGGCCGGCTCACCGTTGGCCTCGATGCGCGCCTCGAGCAGGGTCGTGCCCCAGCTCAACGGAATCGGTTCGCCGATTCCCGCCAGCGTTACGAGGTGCAGCGTCCCGCCACGCAAGACGACATACAGGCCGCTGCGCGACGCGACCTCGGTCAGCAGCCGCAGATCCGACTGTCGATGCTGGACCAGGCGCTCCCACGACGGTCCCGATTCGGAGGCCTCCACGCTGGCGCCGATCACGCCACCCACCTCCTGGGCCAGCTCGGACGGCGTCATCTGGAGCAGCACGCGCACGCTCTGCTGCTTGCGCAGCCGGTGCAATCGGTCGTAGCCGCGAATGCGCACCTCGCGCGCGTGCGTGGCGCCGTAGGCGTGCTCGATGGCGGTCACGTCACCGTCGAAAAGCGGCACCTCGAAGCCGGCCACTCCGACGCGCAGCTCCGTCCCGGGACGGAGTGCATCGACGACGTCGAGCGTGCCGGGCGGATCGGCAAAGGTCAGCTCGCACAGCGTCGGCGCGGACAGTGCCTGACGAACCAGCGCGCCTACCAAACCGGTCGTCTCGCGCGCCTCGAGCAGCCGGCCGTCAGCCTCGATCTGGATCGCCGGCGCGCGGACCAGGAGCGTCATCACAGGTTGCGCAGCGCGCTCAGCGGCGGGATGCGCAGCGTCTGTGGCGGCGGGATGCGCGTCGGGTCGGAGATGCCGTTGTAGGCCGCGATCACGCGCCACAGCGACGGCTCGCCGTAGTAGCGCAGCGCGATCTCGTCGAGCCGCTCGCCGGGCACGACCGCGCCGGTCGCGTCGCGGCCGTCGGGTCCGCCGACGACCTCGTGCAGCACGACCTGGTCCTCGGGCACGTCCTCGCTTACCGTCACGCTCGCGAAACCGCCTGCCGGCTGCGTCACAGTGGCGGTTGTCGCCGCGCTGGCGCCGACGCGGGTGAGACACATCCGCATCCACGACCGCTGTGGCACGCCACCCTGGTCGAAGCGTTCGAAGCGCTCGGCGATCGCGGTCACGACGCCCTGCACGTTCCAGCTCTTGCCCCACACCAGTCGAACGGTGCGCATCCGACCGAAGCCATCCGGGCCGGTCACGTTTTCGGCAAGCTCCCACAACGGCCGCGTGAGCTGCTGGACGTCGGTGCTTGCCTCGGCCGATCCATCGAGCAGCGTGTCGAAAAGGAGGTCGAGCTCGAGGTCTGTCCGGCCGCCACCGGTGAAGAGCAGCGGATCGTCGGCCAGGCCCGTCCCGGTCACCAGGCCGGCGACCGACCGGCGCTCCTGGATGCCGGCCCGGCGGCGGACCACGACGCTGTCAGGGTTGAGCAGGCATCCGATTCGCTGGCCTGTCTCCTCGATCAGGAACGTGACCCGCTCCACTAGGCACCGTCCTGCTCGCGAAACAGTCGGGCGCGGCGGTCGCGTTCGCGGAGCGCGGCCGCGACCTCGAAAACATCGGGCAGCGGGTTGGACGGCAGCGTCGGCCACGGATCCCGGCCATCGGCGACTCCCCCGGACACCGCCGGCGGCTCGGGCAATCGAGCCGCCGGCGACCACGTCACGGCGGTTGGCCGGCTTGTGGAGCGCGGCGGCGATGGCCACTCGATCCCGGCGGGTCGGATCGGTCGGCTCATCGCCACTACGCGCGGCACGCGCCGCCGCGCCGGGCCGTCCGAATTCACGTCCCCGTCCTGGGACGTGTCCGGCCACGGCTCGACCCGGCGCTCCGGCGTTGAGGGTGTCTCATTGAACGGTCCCGCGCCGGAGAGGGCGGCGCGGGACCCGAACGATTGGTTGGCGTCGAAAACGACAGTCGTGTGATCGGCAGCTGATTCCGGCGCGAAGTCGACATCGCCGGGCGCCGGCTGCGAATGCGGCGGAGTTGGCTCTCCGACTGGCGCCACCGGATCGGTGCGTCGATCGGACACGCCCGAATATGCGAGCGCCTCTTGCGTGGACGGGGCAGCAACCCCCGGCGGCTCGGCCGGGCTGACTTCGCCGGGATCGGAGGGCGGCCGAGCCGACGGAGTCGGCTCCTCGTCGCGAAGAGGCTGCTCTTCGAGGTGTGCCGGCTCCACGTTTGCAAAACGCCATGAATCGATCTCGGGCTCGACACTTCCTGGATGTCCGGAGTCAAAATCCAACGTCGGCGCGCCGTGTGGGTACGAGTCCGGCCCCGCGGATCGTGTCGGGGGCCCGCCGAGCAACAGACCGGGAGCGTGCCGACGAACCTTCTCGAGCCAGTCCGCGGGCGGCCCAGCCGATCTCACGGGGAGCGCCGCAAGCGCGTCATCCGCGAGCGGCTCGGGAACGTCGGCCAACGGCTCCGCGTCACGCGGTCCGCGCGGCTCGTCAGGCACGGGCGAGCGACTCGAACACGAGCGTGACGCTTTCGATGGCGACCTCGCGGGCCAATGCGTCGAGCGGCGCGCCGCGCCACTCGGCCGGCCAGGCGTTGATCAGGTCCCAGCGCAGGACCTCTGTCACGCCGTCCGTCTCGAGCATCAGCACCGAGACGTTGCGTCGATCGACCTTGCCCTGGACGCCGGCCATGAACCAGTCCCACAGCTCGCGCGACGCGGTCAGGCCGTAGCGCAGGGTGATGTCGCTGTAGTCGATCGGGCCGGGGATGCGGTGGACAACGTTGTTGCCGCCCTCCTGGTAGCGGATCGCGGCAACGCGGACACCGATGCCGGTGCACTCGACGAAATGTCCCTCGGTCACGCCCTGGATCTGGAGCTTGAAGTTATAGGCGCGGTACGGATCGACCCACGAGCCAGGGGCGGCTCCCGCCGGCGGCGCCTGCGGTGGGGTTGCGGCTGCTTCAGGCACCTTGTCCCTCCGTCTCGATCTCCACGCCGCCCGCCGTCTGGCTGATTCGGAAGATCACGAACTCGGCCGGCTTGACCGGTGCCAGACCGATGACAGCGATGACCATTCCGGCATCGATGACGTCGGGCGGGTTCGTCTCTTCGTCGCACTTGACGAAGAACGCCTGCTCGGCCGTCCTGCCCATCAGCGCTCCGTCGCGCCAAACGCGGGTCAGGAACGCGCCGATGTCACGCCTGATCGACTTCCACAGCGTTCGATCGTTGGGCTCGAAGACGATCCAGCGCGTCGCCTCGGCAATCGACTCCTCGACCATGTTGAACAGGCGGCGCACGTTCAGGTAGCGCCACTCGCTGGCCGCGTCGGCCAGCGTCCGCGCACCCCATACGCGGATGCCTTCGCGTGGGAAGTAGCGGATGCAGTTCACGCCCGCTGGGTTGAGCACGCCCTGCTCCTCGAAGGTCAGCCGCTGGGTGACGTTGAGCGCGCCGCGAACCAGCTCGTTGGCCGGTGCCTTGTGCACGCCGCGGACCGAGTCGTTGCGCGCCCAGATTCCCGCCACGTGACCGGACGGCGGAGCATCGACGAGCTCACCGGTGATCGGGTCGGGCGTGGTGATGCCCGGGAAGTAGAAAGCGCCGTAGCCGCCGTCCGACGCGCGCGGCCGCTGGCCGGGCTTGTCAGTGTCGGCACGACGCCGCTCCTGGGCAGCGCGGACGCGCGTCGTGACTCTCGTCAGCGCGCCGATGTCGTCTGTGCGCAGCGGCCCATCGAGGATCGCCACCCGATCGCGCAGGTTCTCGCAGTGCGACAGCATCGCGTCATAGCTGGCCGCGTCCGTGCGACCCGGCGCGGCCACGATGGCCACCTCGTCCTCTGCCTCGAGCGCGCGCAGCCCACCGCCCGCCGGTCCGCCGGCGACGGGATCGTCGTCGGCGGTGTTGACGATGAAGCAGCGGCTGCCACCGTTCTGGAAGAAGCCGTAGACGGCGGTCGACAGGACGGTCCCAGCCCCACTGCCGCCGACGTACTCGCGCATGAACTGCAGCCAGTTGTTGACCGGGTAAGCCTCGTTCGGCCGGGCGCCCCCCAGTGGCGCCCGGCCGATGAAGGCAGCCGTCCTTGTACCGACGGCCTGAATTGGTCGCGGACCAGCCGGGACTTCCTCGACGTAGACGTCGGGAGTCAGGTATTCAGCCATTAACCGCCTCCGTTGGGTTGATGGTGATCACGACCGGCGAGCGCGCCTCACGCGCCCCGATGTCACGCGTCACCTCTCGGCCGCGTGCCTTGACCACGACACGCACCGGGCGCTTGCCCTGCGGGACACCGTCGAGGCGGAAGGCGCCGACGCGGTTGGTCATCGCCGCGCGGCCAACGTCGGGTAGCTCGACGCGCGCCTCGGGCACGGCCGCCTGGTCGGGCGTGAGCACGTAACCAGTAAGCGTGGAGATGGCAGCGTGCTCGATGCCGAGCGGCTTGAGCACGGGCCGGATGTCGGGCGCCGGACGCCGGCGTCGAAGCGGCATGGTCACCCTGAAGCTCGGCTGCGGAGGCACGCCGAGCGCCTGCCAGAGCCGATTGTCGACCGGTTCGAGATCGACCTCCATGCCCGGCTGCTCCATGGCCGCGAAGCACAGATCGACCAGCAGCTGGTTAGCCGCCGACGACTCGGACGAAGACGCGGTGACGAGGTAGCCGAGCTCAAGCTGGTGGCGATCGACGCGGGCCGGGCTGAGCGGAGATCGACCGCGCATCTCGATCAGATAGAGGCTGACCGAGGCGCCGTCACCCGGCTCCGGCGCAGGCCGCGCGAAGGAAACCTCGGCGTCGGAGACGCCGCGCACCCAGGCCATCAATTCCTCTTGAGAGTCGCTCAACATGCCGCGGCCCCTCCACGTCCGAACACAGCCCCGTCGGACGACTGCCGCCATCATCTACGGTGTCAACTCAAAGTCAATAGGTATTTGACTCGGTGTTGTACCGAGATTGACTAGTGACGCTAGCCGGGCCAGTTGGCGTCACCCTGCGAGTCGAGGATGTGCGACGCAAAGCGGTCGGCCAGGGCGGCGATGGTCAGGCTCGGGTTGGGCCCGACCGGGCCGGGCATGACCGATCCATCGGCGATGTACAGGCCACGCTGGCCGAAGACGCGTCCCCAGGGATCGACGACGCCCGTGGAGCGGTCGCGACCCATCGGGCAGCCACCCAGCGGATGCACGGTTATGACTCGGCGCCCGAAGTGCCAGATCGGGTTGTCCATGAAGCGGGCGCCGAGCTCGCCGGCGAGCTTCTCCATCTCGCTCCGCACGCGCTTGAAGTACGGCGCCGAGCGATCGATGCGCCAGGTCGAAGTGAGCTTGTTGTCGGCCATCACCAGATCGCCGTCTGGCGCGTCGCGGCCCATGCCGCCGAGCGGCATCAACGACGACGAGCGATGGGCCGCGCCGAGCACGGCCGCGATCTCGCCCCCGATGTCCGTGTCGCGATCGCGGCCGAGCAGGCCGAGCACCAGGCGCCACACGACGCGCCGCGCGCGCCACACGATGCCCGGCGAGTCGGTCGCCTCGATGACCCAGTCGGCGAAGCCGGGATAGCCGACGTCCTCGAGGTAGAAGCCGCGACCGTCGGGACCGTCCGGAAATCTGACCGCGGCCGCGATCGAGGGCCCGCGGCTGGCGTCGATGAGCAGCGGCCGGCGGCGTCCGTCCTTCACCACGGTGGCGTCGAGCGCCATGGTCAGCAAATCGCCGTTGCCCGAGAAGCGCCGGCCGAGCATCGGGCTGACGCCGGGCAGGTTCTTGTGCATCAGGAACGTGGTGCCGAACGTGCCGGCCGAGAGGATCAGTCGGTCGGCGGTGATCGTCTGCAGCGGCAGCCCGCGCGTCAGCGTCTTGCGCCCGGCGCGCTCCGCGTCGTGGCGGACGTAGTCGATGCGCCAGCCGCCTCCGTGCGGCGCG
>DASQLS010000187.1:0-5650 GCA_035629915.1 Candidatus Limnocylindrales bacterium
GTGGGTGGCCGACGGTGATCACGCCTACAGGTGTCTGGTCGGGCGGAATATCGAGAGCGTCGCGGAGGTCAGCGAGTCGGTGCGTGCCGAGGAAACCGGCCGCGAGCCCTTCGTCGATCGCGGCGAGCAGGATGAGCATCATCGTCGCACCGATGTCGACGTACCAGTAGGGGATCGGCCAGTCGATCTCGGTGCCGTCGTCGTTGACCTTGTCCGGCTCCTGGTAGCGGCGGTGGTAGATCTCCTCGCTGACCGTCGGCACGAGCAGCGCCGGCGCGCGGCTGACCCATGGATCGAAGCCCGCAGCGACGTATTCAGGCTCGTGACAGATGTCGGCAATGCGTCGGCGCTGCTCCGGGTCGGTGACGATGACGAGCCGCTGACCCTGGCTGAACCCAGCGCTCGGCGCCCGCTGGGCGGCGGCAGCGATGCGCTCCAGCGACTTGCGACTGACCGGCTTGTCCGGATCGTAGTTGCGCACCATTCGCCGGCGCCGTAGAACCTCGCTGAACTCCATGCTGCCGAGGTTACCGGGCGTACGTGACCGCCGTTTTCACCGGGTGGAAGTAGCGGGCAAGAAGCGGCAATTTCGGTCCGTGATGGGGCGATTCAGGGCACTATGCGGCCAAGAGTTTTATCGGGTGAAAGGAATCGACAGGTTGTGGGTGGTGGTGAACCCAAAGTTGGCATTTACTTTCACCGGGTGGAACAAACGAGCGGCATCTAGCGAACCAGCCACCAGATTCGCCCAAATTGCGGCTCCTGTGACCCTCGGCTAGACTCAATCCTGACGTGATAACTCGGAATTCGCCGCTCGCCGAAGTGGCGGTCTCACAGGACCAGCGAGCGGCCCACGGCAAGGGCAAACAGCCCCGGCCGCGGAGCATCTTCCCCGGTACCGGCGCGGTTCACTTCTCGACCCGTGGCGAGTACGGCGTGCGTCTCATCGTCGAGCTGGCCCGCCACCACGGCGCCGGCCCGATCAGCCTTGCCGAGATCGCCGACCACGAGGAGCTGCCGCGGCCCTACCTCGAGCAGCTCGTCGTGAGCCTGCGCGAGGCCGGCCTGGTGCACAGCACCCGTGGCGCGCGCGGCGGCTACCAGCTCAGCCGGCCGCCGCAGGAGATTCGGATGGGCGAGGTGCTCCGCGCGCTCGAGGGCCCGATTGCACCGATGATCTGCGCCAGCGAGGATCCTACCCACGCCGGCATCTGCGGCCGCACAGGCTTCTGCAACGTGAACCACCTGTGGCTGACGGTGCAGAAAGCAATCAGCGGGGCGCTCGACTCGATCACCCTGGCCGATCTGGCCGTGCCACGTCCGCGCCACCCATATCACTCGCTTCCCAATCAACTGATCGAACCAAATCAACTTGTCGAACCCACGCAATTGACGGAGTCATGACCCAGACACTCAGCGAGATCAACGACAACCAGGCTGTAACTGCCGAGTCGGACGACCGAACACTGGTCATCCGCGACCTGCATGTCGTGCCCATCGCCGACCGCAGCCGCGAGATCCTGCGCGGCATCAACCTCGAGGTCCGGCAGGGCGAAGTGCACGCCATCATGGGTCGCAACGGCTCGGGCAAGACCACGCTTGCCTACGCGCTGATGGGCCACCCGGCATACGAGGTCACTTCGGGCGAGGTGCTCTGGAAGGGCCACGACCTGCTCAAACTGAGCCCAGACAAGCGCAGTCGGCTGGGCATCTTCCTGGCCTTCCAGTATCCGACAGCGATCCCCGGCCTGTCTGTGGCGAGTTTCCTGCGCACCGCGCTCAACGCGCGGATGCGTCCGCTTGAACAGGGCAACGACCCCGACTACGACCCGTCGGATCTGACCCGCGGTCTGATCAAGATCCCCGCCTTCCGCAAGCTGCTGCGCGAGAAGATGGCGCTGCTCAAGCTCGACGAGACCTTCGCTGCGCGCTACGTCAACGAGGGCTTCTCAGGCGGCGAGAAGAAGCGCCTTGAGATGCTCCAGATGGCGGTCCTTCAGCCGAACATGGCGATCCTCGACGAGACCGACTCGGGCCTGGACATCGACGCGCTGCGAATCGTGGCCGAGGGCGTCAACGCCCAGCTCAACCCCGATCTCGGGGTCTTGCTGATCACCCACTATCAGCGCATCCTCAACTACATCAACCCCGATGTGGTGCACGTGCTGGCAAAGGGCCAGATCGTCGCGTCGGGCGGTCGCGATCTTGCGCTTCGGCTGGAGGAGGAGGGTTACGCTCCCATCCTGCGCGAGGCGGGGCTCGAGCTGGACGTCGAAGACGAGCACGAGACCCCCGAACCGGCGGAAGTCGAAACGGCCCACTGAGCGGCCGCGGGAAGGAGAACAGCCAACCATGGCCATCGTCCGGCCGCTCGACCCGGTTGCGGTACGCGCGGACTTCGAGATGTTCGAGCGGGATTTCCGTGGCCGCAAGCTGGCCTATCTCGATAGCGCCGCGACGAGCCTCAAGCCGCGCGTCGTGGCCGAGGCGATGTCCGCGTACCTCAATCGATACAGCGCCAATGTCCATCGCGGCATCTACGAGATCGGCGAGGAAGCCACTGCCGCATATGAAGGAGCGCGATCGACGATCGCCAGCTTCATCGGCGCCAAGGATCCGCGCGAAGTCATCATGGTCCGCAATGCGACCGAGGCGATCAACCTCGTCGCCTACGCCTGGGGACGCAAGAACGTCGGCCGCGCCGACACCATCGTCACCACGGAGATGGAGCACCACTCCAACCTGATCCCGTGGCAGATGCTTGCCCAGGAGAAGGACGCCGACCTCGAGTTCGTGCCCTTCGATGAGGAAGGCCGGCTCATCCAGGAGAGCTTCGACGTCCTGCTTCGAACGAAGCCAAAGCTCGTGTCATTCACCGCCGTGAGCAACGGCATCGGCACGATCAATCCCGTCGCGGACATGGTCGCCCGAGCCCACGAGGCCGGCGCGCTCGTCCTCGTTGACGCGGCACAGGCGGTTCCGCACGGGCCGGTCGACGTCCAGGCATGGGACTGCGACTTCCTCGTCTTCTCGGGCCACAAGGCGCTTGGCCCGCCAGGCTCCGGCGCGCTCTGGGCGCGGCGCGAGATCCTCGAGCAGATGCCGCCGTTCATGGGCGGCGGCGAGATGATCCGAGAGGTTCACCTGCGCCACACGACATACAACGAGGTGCCCTACAAGTTCGAGGCGGGCACGCCAGACGTCAGCGCCGCGATCGGGTTGGCAGCCGGGCTCGATTACCTGTCGGGCATCGGCATGGAGCACGTCCGCGCGCACGAGCGCGACCTCGTCGAGTACGCGCTCGAGGTGCTGCCGCGCGAGGTGCCGAGCATCCGCATCCACGGGCCGCTGTCGGCCAGCGATCGCGCCGGCGTCATCACCTTCAACCTGGCTGACGCACACCCGCACGACGTTGCCACGCTCCTTGATCGCGAGGCGATCGCGGTTCGCGCCGGCCACCACTGCACGATGCCGCTCCACCAGCGCCTGGGCGAGGAAGCCAGCGCCCGGGCCAGCTTCTATATCTACACCGACCGCGACGACATCGACCGCCTGGCAGAGGCGCTCAACAAGGTCGAGCGACTCTTCGCCCGCAATCAGTAGCCAATCAGAAAGCAGAGATGGACGACCTTTACCGAGACGAGATCCTCGAGCACTACCGAAACCCGCACAACTTCGGCATTCTCGATTCGCCGACGACTTCCAAGGAGGGCGCCAATCCGCTGTGCGGCGACCGGATCACGATGATGCTCGACATCAACGACGAGGGCCTGGTCGAGGAAGTGGCCTTCACCGGCCGCGGCTGTGCCATCAGCCAGGCATCGGCGAGCATGCTGACCGACGACATCAAAGGCAAGCCGCTCGCTGAGATCGCCCAGTTCGATCGCCAGCACGTGCTCGACAATCTCGCGATCGAGATCAGCCCGGCGCGCATGAAGTGCGCCATGTTGTCGCTCGAGACGCTCAAGTCGGCCGTCGATGACCGCGTCGAGTGGCAGGGGAAGCTCGATGAATCCTGATCGCACATTGCCCATGGCGCGCGGCCCGGTGCGCGAGGTGACGCCGGCCGAGGCCGAGCAGCTCATCGCCGATGGCGCCGTGCTGCTCGACACGCGCGAGCAGCACGAATGGAATTCCGGCCACCTCGCCGGCGCGACGCTGCTGCCACCGGCCGAGGTCGTCCAGCGTGTCCAGGAGATTGCCCCGGACAAGAACCGGCCGGTCGTCATCTACTGCGCCGCCGGCGCGCGCTCTATGCGAGCCGCCCTGCAGCTGGCGTCCCTTGGCTACACCGACGTCGCGTCGATGGCCGGTGGAATCGGCATCTGGAAGGCGCAGGGTCGCGCAACCCAGCTTCCCGACTCGACGCCTGCCGTAGCTACCAACCCGCGTTACGCCCGCCACATGGTCATGCCCGAAGTTGGGCCCGAGGGCCAGGCAAAGCTGCAGCAGTCGAAGGTGCTGTTCATCGGCGCCGGCGGCCTCGGCTCGCCGGGTCTGCTCTACCTCGCGGCGGCCGGCGTCGGAACCCTGGGCATCGTCGACTTCGACGTCGTTGACCTCTCGAACCTGCAGCGCCAGGTGGTCCACGCCGAGGATCGGATCGGCATGAAGAAGACCCAATCGGCCGCGATGACCATCCGCGCGCTCAACCCGGAAGTGAAGGTCGTCGCCCACGACGAGATGCTGACCGACGACAACGTCGACCGTCTGATCGCGGGCTATGACGTGATCATCGACGGCACGGACACGTTCGAGACGCGCTACACGCTGAACGACGCGGCCGTCCGCGCGGCAATCCCCGTCGTGCATGCCTCTGTCTTCCGGTTCGAGGGCCAGCTGAGCGTCTTCGTCCCCTACCAGGGACCGTGCTATCGCTGCCTCTATCCCACGCCACCGCCGCCCGAGCTGGCACCCGGCTGCTCAGTGGCGGGAGTGCTCGGCGTCGTGCCCGGCGTGATGGGATTGCTCCAGGCGACTGAGGCGATCAAGGTCCTGCTTGGTCTCGGTGATCCGTTGATCGGTCGGCTGCTGATCTGGGATGCGCTCGACGGCACGTTCAGCGAGGTGACTCTTCGACGCGACCCGAGCTGCCCGGCCTGTGGGGTTGACGCGGCACGGAGCCAGCCAGGCACCGCGGCCCAGCCCGCCTTCGCGACAGCAGGGTGACGCGGGTCCGAATTCCTCCGGTGCTGCGAGTTCACGTCGGAGGTGAGAAGGAAGTCGACGCGAGTGGCGCGACGGTGGGCGAGCTGTTGCGCGACTTGACCGCGAACAATTCCGGTCTGTCCGAGCAGCTCTTCGCCGACGACGGCGGGCTGCATCGCTTCGTCAACGTCTACCTCAACGGCCAGGACGTGCGTTACCTGCAGGTCCTCGACACGCCCGTTTCCGAGCGCGATGCGGTGATCATCCTGCCGGCCATGGCGGGAGGGAGCGCGGCGGGAGGCTCTTGAGCCGGAGCGAGTCTGTGCTCGACCTGGTCGGCAACACGCCGCTGGTCGAGATTTCACGCTTCAATCCCAATCCGAACGTTCGCCTGCTGGCCAAGCTCGAGGGGGCCAACCCGACCGGGTCGGTCAAGGACCGCGTCGCTCGATACCTGATCGCGGACCTGGAGAGCTCCGGGCGCCTGAAGCCAGATTCGATC
>DASQLS010000188.1:0-7469 GCA_035629915.1 Candidatus Limnocylindrales bacterium
GCAGCCGCAGGCCGTGGCGGAAAGTTCCGCGAACCGGACCTTGGACAGGTTCGGCGCGACATGCCGGCTTCGGCCAAGGGAAGGGCGCCGGCCGACTTCGCGGCGACTGTCGACGTGTATTTCCACGTGATCACGAATGGCAGCGAGGGCAACCTCACGAACCGACAGATCAGCTCGCAGATCGCGGTGCTGAACAAGACCTTTGGTGGCCGCGAAGGCGGCTCCGCAACGGGCTTCACGTTCGCGTTGGCCGGCGTGACTAGAACAAACAATGCCAAGTGGTTCGCCGCCAAGCCTGGTGCCGAGCACGACATGAAGAAGGCGCTCAAGACCGGTGACGACAGCGACCTGAACGTCTATTCGACGAGTGGCGCCGCATATCTCGGCTGGGCATATCTGCCGTCGATCACCGAGGGCAACCAGGTGTACCTGGACGGCATCGTGATCGACTGGCGCACGGTCCCGGGCGCATCAGACGCATACGAAGGTGCATACGACCTGGGTGAGACGCTGACCCACGAGGCTGGGCATTGGATCAACCTGGAGCACACCTTCTTCGGTGGCTGCAACGAGACGGGCGACTTTGTCGACGACACACCGGCACAGAAGACCCCGACATCGGGCTGCCCAGTGGGCAAGGACACCTGCCCGGCGCCGGGCACGGACCCGATCCACAACTACATGGACTACTCGTTCGACACTTGCTACACGGAGTTCAGCGACGGCCAGACGCAGCGCATGCGCGACGCCTGGTTGCTCTACCGAGCGTCTTAGCCCGAAGTCAGTTCGCTCAGGACGCGGTCGAGATCGGCCGCGTCCTTTGCTATGGCCGTCGGCGTCACGTCGTGGCTGGCTGATTCGAGGTCGGACATCCTGGTGACGCCGGTGAGCATCAGCACCGACCGAGCCCCGACCGCGTTGGCGGCGCGAATGTCGGTCAATAGGCCGTCGCCGATCACGATCGCGTCGCGTGCGTGCGTGCCGGCGAGCTCGGCGGCGGTCTCGAACAGGAGTGGCTCGGGCTTGCCCACGACCACGTCGGGCTCGCGGCCGGCGGCAACGGCGACGGCCGCGACGATCGCGCCGGCACCGGCTCTCAGATGATCCTCGGCCGGGAACACCGGGTCGCGGTTCGTGGCCACGAAGCGCGCGCCGCGCCGTACCGCTTCGGCCGCGATGGAAAGTCGCTCGTAGCTGAGCGAGAAGTCGACTCCGACGACCAGGGCGTCCGGCGCGGCGTCCAGCCCGCGCGTGGTCGGCGGCACGACTTTCAGGCCAACCTCGCGCAGCTCGCGGCTGAGCCCGGGACCGCCTATCACCATCGCCACGCGCGGGCTCGGCTCGGATTCGGCGAGCAGCACGGCCGTCGCTCGGGCAGCGGTCACGATGCTGTCCGTGCCCTCGCCGCCGAGTGGCACTCCGTGACCCTCCAGCCGGCGGCGATACTCATCACGGTGAGAACGCGAGTTGTTGGTCACGTAGATGATCCGGTCGCCGGCCGCGGCGCGCCGATTGAGCACGTCTGCCATTCCGGGCACGGCCAGCGCGCCGCGATAAACAACCCCATCGAGATCGACCAGCAGCAGCACGTCGGGATGGTATGCGGATGAGCAGCCGTCCCTCACTTGCCGGAATTGAGACGCTGCTGATCGACGGCAACAACCTGCTCCATCGAACCAGCGGCAGCGTCGACGCGGGCGCGCAAAGGCTTCTTCTTGCGCGTCTGAGAAACGCCCTCCCGGACACGCTCAGGACGATCCTGATGCTCGACGGTCACGCCGCGTCGGGCACGGATCGGCGCCAGCGGGTTACCCGTCAGCTCGAGATCCACCACGCCGGCTCGCTGTCCGCCGATGACGCGCTGGTCAACGTGGTGCGCGACAAGGCACCCGGCACGAGGCACTCGATGACGATCGTGACCGACGACCGCTCGCTCACCGAACGAGTACGTCACCTCGGAGCGCGGACGCAGCGACTCGCCTGGCTCGAGGAGCTCCTGACACCGGGCGCGGTGAAAGGGGCGCCCAAGGCCGGCGTCGGTATCGGGACGCCAAATCGGTCGTCCAAGGAAACCGAACCGGCTGAAGAGCGTGAGCCGTGGACGCCGGGTCGCGGAGCAACCAAGAAACGCGGCAACCCGAGACGCCTCCCCCGATAGCCGTATCATTCGAACGTGCCAGAAGAACCCGTCGATCCGTGGACCGGTTTCCTGGATTGGCTGTCTACGATCCTGATCCCCGACTGGAACGGCCTCATCCAGCTGATGCCGATCCTGCTCATCATCGGCGTCGTCGGACCGGCACTCTCTCTGCTCGCCCTGTATTGGATCTACGTCTGGGCAACCAACCGGCCGGGCAAGGTGCGCATCGCTGAGCCCGAGCCGACGGTCGTCGAGCCGCAGCCCGACGGCACGTACGTCTACCCGCCCAACGTTCCCTACTGCGCGAGCCATCACCTGCTCTATCCGCCCACCGTGCAGCAGTGCGAGATCGACCGCGAGGATCTCGAGGTGCGCTGCCCGGTCGACGACTCGGTCCGCGTGGCCGGCCAGCAGCTGTGCCGCACCTGCGGAACCCGCTACCAGCTCGGCGCGTCGCTTGCTCCTGTAGTCGTCGCCGGTCGCGGCCGACCACCCGCCGGTGGAGCCGCGGTCGCCTGAGCTAGCTGGAAGACTGAACTTGGCAAAGCTGTCCTACTACGCGATCGATATCGGAACCGTCACCCTGGCGATCGCTTTCCTGCTGTTCGTGATCCACACGACGCTGCTGGCGATGGGTCGCCGCGCGACGATGACCGCAGTTGCGGCCGGCGCCGGAGGCGGCTCGACGACCGTCACCGTGACCGGCAATGGGCCGAGCAACGGCAACGTCGATACCAGGGCCGGCTCGATCGGCCAGGCATTCGCCTGGGCATCGGTCGTGTTCATCGCCGTCGGACTGTTGGTTCGTGCCTTCCTGGTCGGCCGCGGCCCGTGGGGCAACCTGTACGAGTTCAGCGTGGCGTTTGCCTTCGGCATCGTCGCGTCCTACCTCTATCTCGGCCGGCGCTACCCGCTCAAGGCGGTCGCGTTCCTGCCCATCGGCGTCGCCTTCTTCCTGACCGCCTATGCGTTCACGCTGCCGCAGGCGATCAGCCCGCTCGTACCCGCGCTCGACAATCCGCCACTGCTGACGATCCACGTTGCCATGGCGGTGATCAGCTACGGGGTGCTCGCGGTCAGCTTCGCCGCGGCCGTGGGCTACCTCATCCAGGGCAAGGAGAACCGCGTCTCCTGGCTGCCGCCGGCGAAGGTGCTCGACGAGGTCGCCTACCGTGCCGTGATCATTGGCTTCCCCATCTTCGCCACGCTGATCATCCTCGGCTCGTGGTGGGCGTCGATCGCCTGGGGCCGCTACTGGGGCTGGGATCCCAAGGAAACGTCGGCTCTCGTCACGTGGCTGATCTACGCTGTGTACCTCCACGCGCGCAGCCAGCGTGGCTGGGCAGGCAGACCCGCGGCACTCATCCTCGTCATCGGCTTCGGGGCGGTGATGTTCACCTTCCTCGGCGGCAACCTGATCTTCGGCGGCCTGCATACCTACAGCGGGCTCTGAGCCATCTCGAGGGGAAATCTGAACGTGCGAGCACGACGAATCGGCATCCTTACCGGCGGCGGCGACGTTCCAGGCCTGAACTCGGTCATCAAGAGCGTGGTCTACAACGCGACCGAGCTCGGTTATCAGGTGATCGGCATTCGCCGCGGCTGGGAGGGCCTGACCCATATGCGCCGCGCCAAGGCGCTCAGCGCGGACGGTCGACTGGACGCCGACTACATCCGACCGCTGGATCGGGTGAACACGCGCGCGATCGACCGAACCGGCGGAACGGTGCTCCATACATCGCGCACCAACCCGACCAAGACCAAGGCCAGCCGGCTGCCGGCGCACATCGCCGACGACGCGGGGCGCTATGAGACCGCCGAGGGGCTGTACGACCTGACGCCGGTGGTGCTCGACAACATCGAGTATCTCGGCCTCGACTACCTGGTCACCATCGGCGGCGACGACACGCTGTCGTACTCGAAGGTGCTCGACCGCCACGGCATCCCTCTGATCGCCATCCCCAAGACGATGGACAACGACGTCGAGGGGACCGAGTACTGCATCGGCTTCTCGTCAGCTGTGACGCGGGCCAAGGAGCTCATCACCCGCCAACGCACGACGCTCGGCTCGCACGAACGCATCGGCGTGTTCCGCATCTTCGGCCGCGACTGCGGCTTCACGGCGCTGTACACCGCATACGTGACATCGGCTCGATGCGTCATTCCCGAGGCGCCGTTCGACCTCGATCGGCTGGTCGACGTGCTCGTCGAGGACAAGCGGCTCAATCCGTCGCGCTACTCGTTCGTGATCTCATCGGAGGGCGCGATCTGGACCGGCGGCGCGCTGGCCGAGGTGGGCGAGGCAGACGCCTACGGCCATCGCCACAAGCAGGACATTGGTTCGGCCCTCGCGCAGGAGATCAAGGCGCGATCAGGCGAAGAGGCGGTCAACTCCGAGCTGACGTACGACCTGCGCTCGGGCGAGGCCGACTCGCTCGACCAGATGGTCGCGATCACGTTCGCCAACATTGCCGTCGACCTGATCCGAGACGGCGGCATCACCGGCCGGATGATCGCCATCCAGGACGGCAAGTACGCCCACGTGGCAATCCCTGAGCCCGGCAACTCACGCAAGGTCGATGTCGAGACGATGTACGACATCGATCGCTTCCGGCCGCAGTACCACAACCGCCTCGGCCGCCCGCTACTGCTGGGAGCAAGCCTCGGCTCCGGCTCAGCGGCACTCGGCCAGCCGGTGGGCGCGATCGCCTAGCCCGCCGACGGGCGGCGGCCGGCGGCCGATCAGCCGAAGGAGCAGTCGACGATCACCTTGTTGAGCGCGCCTTCGAGCGACTCGAGCTCGTCATCAGTCAACTTGCTGACGAACAACGCGCTGATGCCCTTGGCATGAACCGGGGCGGTCTCGGCCAAGCGCTTGAATCCTGGCTCGGTAATCGCCACGACCACTCCTCGGGCGTCCTCCTCAGCGGGTAGCCGTGCGACCAACCCTTCGTCGGACAACCGTGCCACGCGGCGAGTCATTCCCGAGCGCGAGATGAGGGCCCGCGCGGCGAGATCGGTCATACGCAGACGGCCGCCCCCGATGGCCAGCTGCGCCAGGACATCGAAATCGCCCAGCGACAGCCCGGTTTCCTGTTCAAGGTCCGTGTCCAGGCGACGGATCAACGTGGCCTGAGCGCGCAGCAGGGACAGCCACGCGTTGCGGCCCGGGCGGCTGGGCAACTCGCGCTGAACCAGCTGATCCAGGGCTTCCTGTGACAGCGGCTTCTCAGTTACTTGCATGTGCAATTACTTCGTGCTAGATTGTTGCAGACGCAAATATACAGTCAGCGTTCCAGGAAGGAAACCCGATGTCGATCACCCTCGAAGACCCGCGCTTGGAGACCCCCTCAACGTTCGCCACTCCTGCCGAGGATCGCGTGGTTGAGCGCACTGCTGCAGCGCTCGAGGCCAATGGAATCACGGTCCGCCGGGCGGCGAGTGCCGCCGAGGCACGAGACATCGTGCTCGATCTCATTCCTGATGGCGCCCGTGTCCACCAGGGAGCATCGAAGACCCTCGATGACACCGGCGTCACGGCAGAGATCGAGGGCTCCGGCCGATACGAGGCGATTCGGCCGATCACGTGGCAGATGGATCGCGCGACCCAGGGCGGCGAGATCCGCCAGATGACGGCTGCTCCGGAGATCATGCTTGGCAGTGTCCACGCGGTGACGGAGGCCGGCTCGTTGATGACGGCGTCGATGAGCGGCGCGCAGCTTGGTCCATACGCGAGTGGGGCCGGGCAGCTGATCCTTGTCGTCGGCACGCACAAGATCGTTTCCGACCTCGACGAAGGCCTGCGGCGCATCTACGAGCACTCACTGCCGCTCGAGGACGCCCGAGCCCAGGCGGCCTACGGCGTGCGCAGCAGCGTCAACAAGGTGCTGATCGTCAACCGCGAGATGATGCCCGGACGCACAACGGTCGTGCTGGTCGACGAGGCGCTCGGCTTCTAGATCGGACCTGCGGTCGTCCATCGTGGCTGGACGCGCAGAATGTCGACATGAGCTCTCTACCTTCCGATTGGCCGCGCGGCATCGACGCGATCACACTTTTTGTCGAGGACCTGCCCGCGACGAGGCAGTTCTACATCGATGTATTCGGCCTGCCAGTCCACTTCGAAACGGCCGACTCAGCGGTGTTCAAGTTCGGGCTAACGCTGATCAACCTGCTGGACGCCTCGTATGCAGCGGACCTGATCGCGCCGGCCGCCGTCGCCGCGCCCGATTCAGGGTCGCAGTTCCAGTTCACGATCCCGGTCGACGATGTCGACGCGGTCTGCGCGGCGCTGGTCGAGCGCGGAGTCGAGCTGCTGAACGGCCCGATGGACCGACCGTGGGGCATTCGAACAGCCAGCTTCCGCGACCCGGCCGGCTACATCTGGGAAATCGCCAAGTAGGCCAAGGCGAGGTTGGGCCGCATGGCATTGCAACGTGACGGACGGGTCAGGGCAGTGACTCGGGCCGGGTGGCCAACCTAGGATCGGGGCATGACATTCAAACGTGGCGCCCGGTTGAATCCCGGGCAAGTGCGCGACCTCCGGGGGGCGGGTCGTGGTCGGGGGTTGGGACTGCCTGGCGGCTTCGGCCTACCCGGTGGTGGCGGCAGCTCGGGCGGCGGAGGCGGGATCCCGCTCCCGGTCGGCGGCGGCATCGGCGCGATCCTGCTGGTTGTCGCCGTCGTCGCGATCATGTTCATCTTCAGTGGCGGCCTCGGTGGGACGCAGACGAATCTCGGACCGGGTGGCGACGCAGCCATCAACGGGCCGGGCAGCAGCACGCTGCAAACGGAGTGCGTGACCGGCGAGGACGCCAACGAGCGGCTCGACTGCCGCATCGTCGGCTTCGTCAACAGCATCCAGGACTACTGGACCGACGAGTTCGCCGCATCAGGGCAGACATACCGACAAGCGCAGACGACCTTGTTCAGCGACTCTGTCCAGACGGGCTGCGGCGGGGCAACGTCCCAGACCGGGCCGTTCTACTGCCCGGCCGACGAGAACGTCTACCTCGATCTTGGCTTCTTCGATGTGCTCGAGTCGCAGTACGGCGCCTCGTCGGGGCCACTCGCCCAGGCATACGTGGTCGCCCACGAGTACGGCCACCACGTTCAGAACCTGACCGGCGTGCTGTCGCGGGCGCAGGACGGCACGACTGGTCCGCAGAGCTCTGCCGTTCGAGTCGAGCTGATGGCCGACTGCTACGCCGGCGTGTGGGCCGGCAACGCGGTCAACTCGGAGTATCTCGAGCCGCTTACCGAGTCGGAGGTGCGGCAGGCACTCGATGCTGCGGCGGCAGTCGGCGACGACCGACTCCAGCAGGCGGCG
>DASQLS010000189.1:0-6731 GCA_035629915.1 Candidatus Limnocylindrales bacterium
GGCATCGGCGCCGTCGCGGCCGGTTTGTTCGCGCTGATCGGCCTTGCCGTAGCCGCGGCAGTGTCCGCGCGTCAGCGGCAGACCGAGTTCGCGCTCATGCGCGCGCTGGGCCTGTCGCGCAGACAGCTCTCCACGTGGCTGTGGCTCGAGAACGGCAGCCTGGCCGTGATCAGCGTGCTCATTGGCACGCTCCTCGGTGCCGTCATCTCGTGGGTCGTGCTGCCGACGGTCACACTGACCAGTGATGGCGTGCCGCCCACGCCTCCCGTTGTCGTCGCGCTGCCCATGGGAACGATTGCTGCCCTGGCCGTCTTCACGGCGATCGCCGTCGCGGTGATCGTGGCGGTGATCGCCGCCTCGTTGCGCCGCGTCGGTATCGGCAACGTTCTGCGGGTCGGCGAGGAGTAGCCCCGTGAAGGCCATCACTGCCGTCGCGCTCCTGCTGCGCCGCGACCGATCCGACCTCGTTGCCGTCCTTCTGGTGACCCTGCTGATCGCCTTCACGGCGTTCGTTTCCGCTGCCGGCGTACGCCTCTTCGAGCGCGCCGCGGACGAGGCGCTGCAGCGCGCGGTATCGGCCGCGCCGGTCGTCCAGCGCACGATCCAGCTGTCCGCCACGCGAGCCCTCTTCGGAGCGGACGCCGAGGCAACCATCGCCGACTGGCAGGCCGAGGGCGAGCAGGCCCGGGCAACGTTCCCCGATTCGATCGACAACACACTCGGCGCGGGCAGCCTGGCGCTCGGCTCGACCCGGCTCAGGGTGGCCAACCCGCCCGCATACCCGATGTTCATGACGCTGCGTTACCGCGACGGCTTCGAGGACCTCGTCGAGCTGGTCGACGGGCGCTGGCCGGCGTCCACCGGCCAGCGATTGCCTCCCGTCGCCGAGATTCCGGTGACCGAATCAGGCGATCCCGGCCGGCCGATCGCGACCGACCATTCAGACGACGAGCCGCGCGTGTTCGAGATCGCCGTCCAGGAGGCGACAGCTCGTGAGACGGGCCTGAGCGTCGGCTCGAGGCTGGCGGTTGGCATTGACGTGCGCGACACGCTCTTCACGTCGAGCGTCCTGCGCACCGCCGGCGTCGAGCTGGCACCGACCGAGCTGGAGGTCACCGGCCTGTACCGGGTCAACGATCCTGAGGCAGACGCGTGGTTCGGCGACAGTGGCTTCACCTTCGACGACCTCGGCACCGGCCTGGACAACCCCGTGTCGAACATCTCCGGTTTCGTGCCCGGCGACGCGATGCCCGGTGTCGTCGCGTCGGGCTTGCCGTTCGAGTTCGATTGGCGCTTCCTGATCGATCCGACTCGGCTGGACGCCGACGCGATTGCCGAAACCGAGGAGGGCCTGCGCCTGCTCGAGTCGCAATCGGCAGGACCCGATGGCGCCGGCGACGCAAGTGCCGAATCCGGTTTGTTGCCGCTGCTCGAGCGCCAGCGCGGATTCCGCGCCGCGTCCGAGGCAGTGCTTGGTCTGGCCGTGACCGCGCCGCTCGCGCTTGCCGCCGGAGCGCTGGCAATGGCGGCCGTGCTGCTGATCCGGCGCCGCCGGCCGGCCCTGGTGCTGGCGCGTGGACGCGGCGCGGCGCCGCGACTGCTGATGGCCGCGACGCTCTTCGAGTCACTGGTCACGACAACGATCGCCTGCCTGGCCGGGCTTGGCCTGGCGATCGCGTTGCTTCCCAACGCTCAGCTCCAGCCGTCGGTGGTCGCAGTCACAGTCGTCGGCCTGATCGGAGTCGCCGTTCTCATTGCGGCCGCGTGGCCGCCGATCCGGCAGCCGCTGGCCGACCTCGAGAACAGCGGCTCACGGCCGTCGCGACGCACCGATCCGCGCCGCCTTGTCATTGAGCTGGTCGTAGTCGTACTCGCCCTGGTCGGCGCCTACCTGCTGCGCCAGCGCGGCGTCTCCACGGCGGTCGTGGCGTTTGACCCGTTCCTCGCCGCCGTGCCCGGGCTGATCGCCCTCGCGACGGGGATAGTGGCGGTTCGCCTGTACCGGCCGGCGATGGCGGCCGTGGGCTGGCTGGCGGACAGGCGGCGCGGCCTGGTGCCGATGCTCGGAACGCGGACGGTCGCTCGGGGAGCTGCGTCGAGCATGCCGGTGCTGGTGCTGCTGCTGGCAGTCGCGTTTGCAGCGTTCGCGGCGGTTGTGTCGGCCAGCATCGATCAAGCGCAGCGCACCGCGGCCTGGATGGCGGCCGGCGCCGACGTACGCATAACGCCGGCGCGCACCTCGGGCGAGCTGCCGATCGAGTCGGAGATCGCGGCGATCCCGGGCGTCGAACGGATCGCCCGCGGCTATGCCGATGCGCGCGTTCGCGCGCCGGTCACCAGTGGCGTAGGCACGTTCACCCTGCACGCCGTCGACCACCTTGCCTACGCCGACGTGAGCTCCGGCGCGCCGGTCGAGATCAGCTGGCCGGAGGAGTTCTCGGTCACACCGGATGACGGCCCGATTCCGGCGATCATCTCCAACACGCTCACGGGAGGACAGCTGTCGCTGGGCGAGGGCGATCTGTTCGAGTCGAGTGTCCTGGGCTCCGGCATGACCTTCGAGATCGTTGAAGTCCGCCCGGCTGCTCCCGGATTGGCGATCGATGACGCTTTCATGATCATTCCCTACGCGTGGCTGGAAAACGCCGCGCTACGAGACCTGGTGCCGACAGTGATGTGGATACGGGCCACACCGGAGGGCGCGACTGCGCTCGTCGAACGCGCCACGGATGCGGAGAGCGAGCTGCGCGTCATATCTCGCTACGACGAGTACGCGGGCCTGCGCGACGAGCCGCTCGTCTATGCGGTGGGTGCCGGGTTCGTGCTGGCGCTTGGCATCTCGGTCACGTATGCCGTGCTGACCATCCTCGGTGCGCTGATTCTCTCCGCCGCTCGCCGGACCAGGGATGTCGCGATCCTGCGCACGCTGGGGATGAACCGTGGCCAGCAAACCCGCCTGACGCTGCTCGAGCACGCACCGCCGATTGTCGTGGCGCTGCCCGTGGGGCTCGTGCTCGGCATCGGCGTGGCGCTTGCGGTGACGCCCGCTTTGAACCTCGGTGCCCTGGCCGGATCGAGGGGCGCGATACCGGTGACCGTCGATTGGATTCCGCTTCTCCTGGTTGCGGCGGCACTCGCGATCGTCGCCCTCGGCGCGGTCCTGATCGGCACGTGGTTGTCGCGCCGCGCCGCGATTGTCAATGCCCTGCGAATATCCAGCGACTGATGGACCAACGAGCAGCACCACTCATCTCGTGCCACGGCCTGGTGAAGATCTACAAGGTCGCCAATCTCGAGGTGGTCGCGCTCCAGGGTCTGGAGCTGACCGTCGACGCCGGCGAGCTGGTGGCGATCGTCGGCGCCTCTGGCAGCGGCAAGAGCACGCTGATGAACATCCTCGGCGGGCTCGACATCCCCTCGGCCGGCCGTGCCGTCGTTGCCGGGCACGTGCTGGGCGAGATGGGCGGCGCCGAGCTGACCGCGTACCGGCGACGGGTCATCGGTTTCGTGCGCCAGCAGACGACGCGCAACCTGCTCCCGTATCTCAACGTGCGCGAGAACATCGAGCTGCCGATGGTGCTCGACGGTGTCGGTGGCGGTGAGCGCCACACGCGACTGACCGAGATGCTCGAGCTGATGTCGCTCCAGGGTCATGCCGATCGCCGGCCGCATGAGCTGTCGGGTGGCGAACAGCAGCGCGTCGCGATCGCGGTCGCGTTGGCCAACCAGCCGTCCGTCCTGTTCGCCGACGAGCCTACCGGCGAGCTCGACACGGTCACTGCGAACGACGTGTTCGGGGTCATGCGGCGGGCCAACGAGCAGCTCGGCGTGACGATCGTCGTCGTGACCCACGACCCACTGGTGAACAACCAGGTCCAGCGGACGATCGCTATCCGCGACGGCCGGACGAGCACCGAGACGCTGCGCCGTCGCTCCGGACTCTCTGTCGACGGCGAACACGAGCTGATCGCCGAAGAATACGCCGTGCTCGATCGCGTCGGCCGGCTCCAGCTGCCTAGAGCGGCGGTTGAGGCGCTCGGTCTCGAGCGCCGCGTGCGCGTCGTCCTCGAGGGCGACCACATCTCGATCTGGCCCGACGGCCAGGCTGCAGCCGACCTGGCTGCAGCCGACCTGGCCGCTGCCGACCAGAACGGCAAGGAACCATGACCGAGGCTGAAGTGACCGACGTCGACGTCCAGTACATGCCGCCCGAGCGGCGCGCCGAAGTCGAGCCGCCCATGGTCGAGGCGGTCGAGATCGTCCGCGTCTACGAAACCGGCGCCGAGCCCGTACGAGCCCTGGACCGCGTCAGCCTGCGAGTGCCGCGCGCCAAGCTGCTCGCTCTCCGCGGCCGATCGGGGAGTGGCAAGACAACGCTTCTTTCGATCATCGGCGGGCTCGATCGCCCGACCGAAGGCCACGTCGTGATCGACGGTCAGACCGTCTCCGAGTTCAACGAGGAGCAGCTGGTCGAGTTTCGTCGCCATCGAATTGGGTTCGTGTTCCAGACGATGGGCCTGCTGCCGATTCTTTCCGCAGCCGAGAACGTCGAGATCCCGCTCCGCCTGGTGAAGGCCGAGCCCAGTGCGCGTGAGGCCCGCGTTCGCGAGCTGCTGACCATGGTCGGGCTCGGCGAGCGCATGGACCATCGGCCGTACGAGCTGTCCGGTGGCGAGCAGCAGCGCGTGGCCATCGCCCGCGCCCTTGCCAATCGGCCCCACGTGCTGATCGCCGACGAGCCAACCGGCCAGCTCGACTCGGACACTGGGCGCGGCATCATGACCGTGCTCAGGAACCTGGTTCGCGACGAGGGGATCACCGCCATCGTCGCTACCCACGATCCGAGCCTCATCGACCTGGCCGACCAGGTCATCGAGCTGCGCGACGGCAGGATCGTCACTCCGGGCTAGGCACGCCCAAGCGCCGACAAGGGCGCTTCAATCGGACTCCGACGTTGCGGTTTCGCCCTCCGGCGGGACGTCGGTTGCTGTCGCCGAGTCAGTCAGGTGGCTGACTTCCACGATCACCGGACGATCATCACGGGCCTTCCAACGCGTCTCGAGGCGGGTCTCATCACTCTCGCCCACCAGGTGGACGACCACCCGAAAACCTGAAGTCGTTCGTTCGACCGACTCGACCGTGGCCGTGCTGAGCGGCATAGGCAGCATGGCCACGAGCTGACCAAGATTCGCTTGCAGCTCGTTACTCAGATCGTTGGCCGCTAGCTCAACGTCGCCCGCCAGCAGCGCTTGACAGAAGGCGTCGGTGTGCTCACGGACCGTCTGTTCATCCATGCGGTTTCTCCTATCCACGCGCGGCGACCATAAGATTCCTTCGCCTTTCATGCCGCGCCGTCCCGGCTTCGTATCCTGCACCGCAATGCAAGTGGTCGGCGCGGCACGACGAACTGCGACGCGCAATGGTCCGCAAATCGTGGCGGGACTGGCGCTAGTGCTCGTCATGGCCTGCACAGCCCCGACGACACCGACTTCGGCTCCGACGCTCACACCCGCTCCGACTACTGCCCCCACGGCCCCAGTTACGCCCACTCCCTCGCCGTCGGCGACCGCGCCTACCCCGGACTCACCGTCGCCGTCCGCTGAGGCTGTCGCGCCTCCCTCGTGCGGTGACGCCTCGCTCTTCTACGACGCGGATGAGCAACGCATGCTGCTGGTCACCTGCGTGGACCAGCTCAACGGCCAGGAATCCGAAGAGGTCTGGGCATGGGATGGCAGTAGCTGGCAGTTGATCAACAACGGTGGCCCGGCACCGCTCGTCGTGACGGGCATTGCCTACGACACCGACCAACGGTTGCTGTTCCGATATGGCGGACTGCCGCTCGATTCCAACACCTGCGACCGGACTGAACTGGTGTGGACCGCCGCAACCGGCTGGGACAGACCGGCAATCGTCGACACGCCTCAGCCTGAAGCGTGCGACCACATCAAACTCAT
The DNA here is from genome assembly GCA_035629915.1 of Candidatus Limnocylindrales bacterium. Taxonomy (GTDB): domain Bacteria; phylum Chloroflexota; class Limnocylindria; order Limnocylindrales; family CSP1-4; genus JALYGJ01. The sequence goes on from DASQLS010000189.1 coordinate 5,955, forward strand.
ATACGACGCCACACGCGGCCAGATCGTCATGTTTGGCGGCGGCCAGCTCCAGGAGCTTTCCGAGCTGACTACGACGTGGGATGGTGAGGCTTGGCATGAAGGGGTCGCAGACCGCGGTCCCGCGCCACGAGCGCATCATGAGCTCGTCTATGACGCGACGCACGAGCAGACATTTCTGTACGGCGGCTTCGACGGCAGCCAAGTGTTCGACGACTTCTGGTCATGGGATGGCGAGGCATGGTCCGAGCTCGATTTCGAAGGCCCGGGACCGCGCTCGCACGCCGCGATGGCCGCCAGCCCGGAAGCCCTGCTTCTCTTCGGCGGCGCAACCAGCACGTCCACATTCGGCAGCCTGACGGACGAGACCTGGCTGTTGACCGACGGTGCCTGGACAAGCCTGGACGTCGAAGGTCCGTCGGCGCGCGGGTCGGCCGCCCTCGGCTATGACAGGCATCGCGACGTTTTCGTGCTGTATGGCGGCTTCTCCGCCGACGGCGGAGAGCTCGGCGACACGTGGGAGTTCGACGGCTCGGCCTGGAGCTGCTTCAAGCGCTGCGAGACGGAAGCCGCAACTCGGTCGTCGGTCTAGAGCGAATCGAGCTCTTGGTCAGACTCGGTCATCAGGCGAGCGACATCAGGTCCGCGCATCCCCATATCCATCGGCATTGGGCCAAACGGTCCCTGCCCAAGTTCCGTCGCCGCTCCATCGACGGTGACAACCAGATGGCGGTAGACGGTTCGAAACCGTCGTAGGAAGTCGGCGTTGTCTGTCGCGCC
>DASQLS010000190.1:0-14511 GCA_035629915.1 Candidatus Limnocylindrales bacterium
TTGATGTTCGTGTCGCCAAAGACGGTCGAGGCCAACCTGTCGCGTGTTTACGCCAAGCTCGGCGTGGGATCGCGCACCGAGCTGGTCCGCTACCTCTCCGACGGCGAGTCAAGAGCGTAGGGACTTCCCCAATTCCCACAACACCGGCCGTTGCCTAACGTGGCGCCATGAAGAGTTACCTCGTCGAGGCATATATGCCGGCTGCGACGCCGCTTGACGAGATCGAAAGACGCGCAACCCAGGCCGCCGACGACGTTTCTGTCGAGGGGCACCACGTCAGGTACGAGCGCTCGATCTACGTCGCCGAGGACGAGATCTGCTTTTACCTGTTCGACGCCGATTCGGTCGACGCCGTCCGGCTGGCATCGGAACGCGCCGACCTCAGGCCGCAGCGCATCGTCGAGGCGATCGAGAACTCCGTCGCCGACCGCTATTGACTCGGCCAATCCTCCGGCAGCTGGTCCGGGAGCAAAGGCCGTAGGCGGATGACGTAGGCCATACCGTTCGGCGCTTCGGTCACAAGAGTGTCCGGGATCCCGATATCGACAATCACCTGCGCCTCCGAGGGCGTGACGATTGCGACCAACTCGTTCTCGACTCGATCGAAGCTCTCGATGGTCCGTCCGGCCCACGGCCACTCGGCCACCGGTTCGGCCTCGCCCCACCATGGCTCGATCATGCTCGCGCGATAGGCAGCCGGCTCAAACTCGCCGAGATCCTCAACACCCACGGCGTTGACTTCGGAGCTGAACGAGCCCAGCTTGTTGGACAGCTCCGCCAGAGCCCTGCGTCCGGCGGGATCGGGGCCCGTGTAATCGTCGGTGCTGAGAGCGTAGGCCCACACGTTCTTGTCAATTCCGCCGGCATTGATTGCGAAGACGGTCTGTTCCATGTCGGTGACCGCGACATCGTCGTACTCGGCCATCGCCGGCTCGAGGCGGTTTCGCGCGTAGACAAGCAGCGCATCCATTTGCGCATCTGACAACTGTGCGTGCCGAAGGCCGGTGACTCGCTCCCCGGCAATCTCGGTCGGGTATGCATATATCGCGTGACCGTCGCCGTAAAGCGTGAAATCGGGTGGCCTTTGGAAGGTCGTTCCCGGGTAGGGCAGGGACTCGTGAACGCTCATGCGAAGAACAATTTCGTCCGACCCGCTTGGATGATCGATTCGGGACGGTGACGCAGACGGCGTCTCGTTCGATGCAGGAATGGGAGTCGTGGCAACAGCCTGCTTGGCTGTGGGGGATGGCGCGTCAGTCGGTGGCGGCATGCCGGTCGGCAGAGGCGTGCCGCTGCATGCAAGAACGATCGCGGCCAGGATGACCAGTCTGCGCACGACAGCCACGCTAGCATCGGCGCGCGGTGCAAGGCGAGGCAGTTTCGGATAAGAACGGTTACCTGATTCGAAGGTCATCGCGCGCTCGCCGAGCCAGGCTGACCGTAACTGACACTGGTGAGGCGGTCGTCGTGCTGCCGACGCGAGCCGCGGAGCGAGTCGCCCGTGATCTGTTCGCGGCGCACCGTTCCTGGGTCGAGCGCCACCAACGCCGGATACTTGATCGGCGAGCGACGCTCGCTGAGAGGCCATCTCTCGATAAGGGTCGGGGCATCCCGATCGATGGCATGCCGCATGCGGTGATCGTGACCACGGCGTTGCACCAGAGCAGATCCGTGGTGAGGGTCGAAGACGGGGCGCGGCTGGTTGTCGAACGAGCTCCCCACGAGCGGCACGCCACCGCCGAGCTGCTCGAGACGTGGCTGAGGGAATTGGCGCGTGATCGGATCGGCGAGCGACTCGGACGCCGAGCTGTCGAGATGGATCTCGAGGTCGATCGCCTACGGATCGCCGACCAGCGAACGCGCTGGGGAAGCGCCTCGCGATCGGGGACGCTGTCGTTCAACTGGCGGCTGGTGATGGGGCCGCCCCACGTCCTTGACTACGTGGTCGTGCACGAGCTGGCGCACGTGAAAGTTTCCGGACACGGCCGGAAATTCTGGCAGCTCGTCGAACGCTATTACCCGGACCCGAAGGCCGCGCGACGCTGGCTGCGGCTGCATCACGATGAGCTGCGCCACGCGCTTGACTGAGCGCCGACCAGGCCCGCGTCGCGCGCGACTCGTAGTCAGTGCCACGCTGGCCGCGGCCCTCGTTGCAGCAGGCGGAGCGATGGTGCGTGCCGCTCCGGCCGACTTTCCGGACGGATTCCGAGCCCATCACACCTACGCCGAGCTTCGCGCCGAGCTGGAGGATCTGGCCGCGGCGCATCCGTCGATCGTGAGCTTGCGCAGCATCGGTCGGTCCTTCGAGGGTCGAAAGCTGCTGGCGGTGAAGATCAGTGACTCGGTCGTGGTCGACCAGAACGAGCGAGAGGTCTACGTCGACGGCGGAATTCATGGCCATGAGCACGCCTCGACCGAGCAAGCGCTCGAGCTCATCCATTGGCTGGTCGACGGCTATGGCACGGACGAGCGAACAACCGCGATCGTCGATTCGACCGAGATTTGGGTCCTGCCGATGGTCAACCCCGACGGTGCGATGTACGACATCTCGGGCGCCGAGTTTCACCACTGGCGCAAGAACCGCAAACCGAATTCCGATGGCTCGGTGGGTACCGACATCAACCGCAACTTCGGATATCGGTGGGGAGGCGCCGGTTCGAGTGCTACTCCAACCGATGGCTTCTATCGCGGCGCGAAGGCCTGGTCGACGCCGGAAGCGCGGCGCATGCGCGACTTCGTTCGCAGTCGGAGGACAGGGAGCGGCCAGCAGATCCAGCTGGCCCTGACCATCCACTCGCAGGGCGAGTTCGTGATGTTCCCCTTCGGCTGGACCAGCAATCCCGAAGCGGACGCCATGCGGCCCGGCGATCGTGCTTTGCTAGCCGAGTTGGCCGATGGCGTCGCAACCAGGAATGGCTACCGGGCGCTCCAGGCCGGCCAGCTCTATCGCAGCTCGGGCACGTTCATGGACTGGGCGTACGCCAAGCAGCACATCTACACGCTAACCCTCGAGATGGCGCCGCCGGTCTCCGTCGAGAACGGGTGGTACCTGCCTGACGACCAGCTGGCGATCGAGCTCGAGCGCAACCGCGACGCGCTGCTGTGGTTCCTGGAGCAGGCTCAGGCACTCGACTGATTCCGGCAGCGACTCGACTGATTCCGGCAGCGACTCTGCTAGCAGGCGAACAGCATTCCAGCGCCGGCCCGACCACCCGCTGGCGCTCGCCCGGCATCCTGCGCCACCGGCCCGACGTTCTGCCGGATCTGATCTAACAGTCGCGCGAACGACATGCCGTGCACTTCGAGCGGGAACCAATCGGGCCCGTGCCACCGCAACATTCGTCTCGCCTGCGGTACGTACGCACGTCCGTCGATCTCTGCGATTACGTTCTGGTGGACTCCTGGAACGTAGTAGACGAATTCGTCGCCCTCACGAACCCCGATGTTCTGCCTTTGCTCGAAGTCCACGAGGTTGCGCAGGAAGAAGACCGTGGGATTCGCTGGGACTGCCTCATCTGATCCGTCGATGAACGCCGCGTGATGGCTGACCTGTATGACACCGGGTCGGGCCATCCGTGGGTCGCCTTTGATCACCTCGTCCACGGCCACATTGATGATCCCCAGCTGTTCATATCGATCGGCATCCCTGCGTAGCTCGATTGAGATCGGCCGGCCGACCACGATCACCTCAACATCGCGGGTCATCTGATCGACCGAATCCCAGTAGTCCTCCATCCCGAACTCGACACAAGAGAGATCCAAGATTTGGGCCCAGAAGCGATCGACGTCTGCACCCTTTGGTTCGTCAATCGTCGGCACTGGAAGAGGAGTGACTGCCGGGGTCGGAGTCGGGCTCGCCGTAACCGAGGGAGTCGCAGTCGCCGGTGGCCCAGCCGTCGGCGTGGCAACTGGAGGGACGGGCGTCTCGGAAGGGGTGGGCACCGCTGTCTCCAACGTGGGCACGGAACCAACCGAACCTGACGGTTGCGTAGGCGGCGATCCGTCCGTGGCCGGTCCGATTCTTACTTGGCCGCACCCGATGGCGACGACGGTTAAGAGAGCCACAACAAACGAATGGTGACGTCGTATTGGAGTTGCCCTCCGTTCCTTGGAGCCTCATAGACGATCGGAGCCGGACGTTTGTGCTTGAGCCGCAGTCGACGGCAGGAGGACTGACGTCAGGATTGGGGGGTCCGTCGCAATGAGAAGAATGCGCGGTTACGACGTGCGTTATATGTAGCGACATGAGGTGGCTGTTCGCTATCGCCCTGGCGTTCACTGCGTCGGCCTGCGTATCGACGATTGGCCCCGCCTCCACCGCGCCACCGACGCCAACTCTGGCCACCGAACAGACACAGATTCCGACGGCGACACCGGCTCGGACGCCGACGCAACCTCACACCGCGTCTCCGCTCGGATCAGATGTGGCAGCGATCCTCCACAGTCATGGCCTTGAATTGGGGCCACTTCCGAGCGGTCACGAGCCACTAGTTGACCGCGACGAGGCGATAGCGAGCGTCATGACGCGTTTCAACGTGACCGGACCGGTGGTCTACCTCGCCCATGGGACCAGTCGCGTGGAGGGCTCGCTCGGGGAAACGGTTTGGCTGTTCATCGCGAAGATTCCTGAAATGGAGCCGATGCCGGTTGGCCCAGGATGCCCTCCGCCGCCGAACGGATGCGAACAGACCTGGGCTGTCAACGACTACCTCGTTCAGTTCGTATCCGATCAGACCGGAGAGCAGGTGCCGGGCGGCTTCACAACCATGCGAGAAGTTCCTGCACCATCGTCCTCTCTGATTCCGGGCGGCTGACCACCGTGCGTTCGTTACTTGGAAGGTGTCTGGATCGTCACTAGGTCGTCCCAATCACCTGAAACGAGGCGGAGCAGACCGCATGGTCCTTGCGCGGTTAATTGCCGGTGTCGTGATGGCCGTGCAGGTTGTGGGTTGCGCGTACTTCGGCGTCAACCCCTCTCCCACTGTCGGGCCACAGTCTCCTGCTCCATCAGCGCCTGCATCGGCAAGCGTCCCTCCGACGCCAATGGAGACGGCGACCGCCGCCCCGAGCGAGCCATCAGCTAGCTTTGATCCCACACCGTCTGTCCCATCTCCCACCGCCACTTTGGTGCAACCGACGCCTCAGCCGACGCCGAGCGGCGACAGCTCGCCACTGCCGTCACCGTCGCACTCTCAAGGTCTTGCTGCGTCAAATCGCTTTTGGGAAAACTGGTATGACACGTGCTGGTTCGGTGCCGCAGTGTTCCCCATCGTCTCGTCGCTCGAGGAGATTACGAGTCAATCCGACCTTGTCGTCCGCGGCACGATCAGCGACCTGTACAGCCGTCGCACGGTGGGGTGGGACGTGGCGTACGTAACGATATCCATCGCCGAGGTCCTCAAGGGTGATCCCGTCAGTCGCGAGGCCGGCACGGTCGAGGCGCAGATCGGGTTCGGGTCATCTGCCGATCTCGACGAGCTGAGATCCAACCTTCCCGTGCACGACCATCTTTGGTTCTTGGTCCACGAGAGCACTCGCGACCCTGGCGGAAATCTCGCTGAAGAGAGCAAGACCTACTACCCGACTGACTATCAGCAGGTGAGCGTTCTGCGCGACATCGGCGGAACTGTGGAAGTCGTCATGCCGGAGGCCATCGCCAACGCGTACTCGCGACGTCAGTTCCCGGTGCCGCTAGACGGCACGAGCTTTGAAGAACTCATCGATCGGGTGCGCCAATTGACCGACGGGGCGTCAGCTGCAGCTCAATTGCGTGCCCGACAATCTCCTCACGGCGCAGGTGACACCGATCGCTTCTTCGCGTGTTGACGCGCAACCCGGACTAGCTCGTTTGGAGTCCGCTTCGCTGATGAGACGAGACCGACGAGCTGTCGGCATGGCGGCCTGCTTGCTGTTATCCATACTCGCGGCTTGCACGCAGTCAATTCCGCTCCTGACCGAGACTCCGAGCCCAAGCGCTGCAACCTCCACCGTGGGGCCGTCGCCAACGCCGTCGCCCTCCGCCTCTCCAACGCCCCGACCTACGCCTACGCCCAGCCCTACCAGCGGATGTGGTGGGCGCGGCATCGTCGCGTCGCTCACCCTGGCGCTTTGCACCTTCATCGTTACCCACCCACCGGGTGCCATCGAGCGGCGCGAGGCGATTCGCATAGCTCGCTCCCATCTGTCGGCGCGGGGCAGGCTCGACAGAGCCGAGCTTGCGACGTACGTATTCAGCACTGGTGAGCGGGTCGACTGGGCGTGGCTGGTCAGGTTTTACGGCGACTTTCCAAAGGAGTGTGTCGCGCCGCCCCGAGGGCTTGCCTGCCACGGCTTCAGCCTTGCCACCGTCGTGCTCGACCATACCGGCGAGTTCATCACCACCGACTACGAGTAGTCGGGGCACCCGCCTCGTAAGACATGACGGGCCGAGTCATGCGCAAGTAGGTGGTGGAGATGAGGGGACTCGAACCCCTGACCCCCGCGATGCGAACGCGGTGCTCTCCCAGCTGAGCTACATCCCCACGGGGAGGCGAAAGTATAGCCCGCGACCCTGATCGCCCCGCCTCACTCACCGTTTTCGAGCTCGGCCAGCCGGTCTCCGATTCGCTCCAGATCGTTGATGAACGCAGTGAGCTCGCGCTCCCGAGTAGCGTGATCGGTAGCGCGCAGGATCGACGACGGGTGGACCGTCGCGGTGATCAGGTGCCCGGAATCGGTCGGGAAGAACTCGCCCCGCTGCTGAGTCACCCGGAACGACGCACCCATCAGGCCCTGCGCCGCAGTCGACCCGAGGCAGACCACGATCATTGGCTTGACGCGCGCAATCTCGGCCTCGAGCCAGGGCTGGCAAGCCTTGACTTCGTAAGAGTTCGGCTTGTCATGAAGTCGTCGCTTGGTCGCCGTGCCGGCTGCGGCCGCTGTGCGCTTCCACTTGAAGTGCTTGACGATGTTGGTCACGTAGATGGTCTTGCGATCGATGCCCGCCGCCGCCAGCGCCCGATCGAGCAGCTGGCCGGCCGGCCCTACGAACGGCTCACCGGCCACGTCCTCGCGATCGCCCGGCTGCTCGCCGACGAGCATCAGCGAAGCGTGCGCTGGCCCTTCGCCGAATACGGCTTGTGACGCAAATGCATACAGGCCGCAACCCTGGCAGTGCTGGACTGCCTCGCGCATCTGCGTTAGCGTGGGGTGAGCGGGCATGAAGTCCCGGGCCGAACCCGTGCCGTGCGGTTCGTCGCTCATCGTCGTGTGACTCTCGGCTCCGACTCATGGCAGTCATACCCGCCTGTATCGCACCGGAGGTGACGCATGCGTGCCATTCAACTAATTCTCCTCGCAGCGGTTTCGGCCGTCGTGGCGCTGGTCGTTTCGTATGTCGCGATCGTCCGACCGCGCGTAAAGAGCTGGGGCTTCGATCCCGAGGAGGCTGAGCTCGCCTTCCCCGGCGACGACCTGGTTTCCGAGCCGTCGGCGATCGAGACGCGCGGCATCACCATCGACGCGCCGCCGGACAAGGTCTGGCCGTGGCTGGTCCAGATGGGCTTCGGCCGCGGTGGCTGGTACAGCTACGGAATGCTGGACAACAAGGGCACGAGCGCCGACTCGATCCTGCCCGAGCACCAGTCCCTCCAGCCCGGCGACATGGTGAAGATCGACAAGATCAGCGGCTTCGAGGTCAAGGCAGTCGAGCCCGGTCGGTCACTGGTGCTGTTCACCAATACCGAGCTTGCTCGCAGCCAGGTCGAGAAGGCCGCCAACGAAGCCGTCGGCGAAGATCAGGCAGCGGCGTCGCGCATGAGCGCGATGATGGCCAACAAGTCATATCCGGACGTCGCGGCCTCGTGGTCGTTCCTTCTCCAGCCGACTGACGATGGCAAGACTCGACTGATCGAGCGCTTCCGAGCGCAGACGCCGGACAACGGGCCGGCCAACTCGTTCCTCGGCGAGATCATGGGCACGGGCATCGTGCTCCTGACGCGCAAGCAGATGATCGGCATCAAGGAGCGCGTCGAGCGCGACGTGTACGGCAAGAGCTCCAACTCGGACGCCGTGGCGATCCCGATCGACGCGCCGCTGCAGTCCGAGCAGCTGCCCTCGCTCGAGCCGGAGTGGGCCGCTCCGAACTAGATCGGGCCCGCCTCGCCGATCCAGAACTCGACCAGGCGGTCGTAGTTGCCGAGCACATCGGACGCCTGGCTGAGGATGTTGAAACGATCGTCGGTCCAGTAGATCGTGGGAATCACGGCCGGCTCGACGCCCGTCGCGATGCACAGGTAGCGGCCGGTCGGCACGTCGGCGATCGTGTAGCCGTGCTCTGACGGCCACGTCTCGGACGTCTCGCAATCGCCCGTGTCCGGCTCGATCTGGGCCGTCTCAACGAAGCCCTGGTAGGCGGCGTTCATCTCGTCGCGCGTTCCGTACAGCGTGTAGACGACGAGCAGCTCGCCCTCGTCCTGGCTGCACGAAGCGATCGCCAGCGCAGGTGCGATACCCGGCGTCGAGACGCACGTCGCGACCAGCTCCGGTGGGACGTGGCTGAGCAGGACGAGGCTCGGATCGCCGCTGGGCAGTGCCGTCGGCGGGATGGGGCTGGTCGGTGACGGCGTCGGCTCGCCGGTTGGTGTCACTTCAGCGGTCGGCGATGGCGACGGCGACGCTGTTGGCTCGAGCGTGGCCGATGCAGTCGGGCTGGCGCTGGCCGTCGGCTCGAGCGTCGGGCTGGGACTTGGCTCGAGGCTCGGCGAGGCGCTGGCCGAGGGCGTTGGCGAAGGCGTGAACGCCACCGTCGGTGAGGGAGAAAGGCTGGCCGATGGGCTGGGCAATGCCGAGGCCGAAGGCGTGGCGGATGGCTGTGGGGCAAACGGTCCGAGATTGAAGGCAATCATCGCGCCGCCGATCAGCAGCAGTGCCAGAACGACCAGGCCACCGATGATCCAGGGCGTCATGTTTCGCCCGCCACTCGGCGGCGGTGGCGGAGTCGGTGGATATCCGCCGTACGGCGGTGGCGGATTCGCAGGCGGTCCGCCGGGATAGCCGGGTGGCGGTGTGCCGGGTGGATAGACGGGCGGTGGTGTCCCTGCCGGATACGCGGGCGGAGGAGTGGCGGCCACGGGAGCGGCGGCGGCCGGCATGACCACCGTCGGTGAGTCGTCCAGGCTGGACGGAGGCGGAGGCGGAGGCGGTGGCGCCGCGGGCGGCGGATCGGCCGGGTCGGGAACCGGGGTCGGCCGGTCGTTCGGAGAGTCAGTCATCGGGCCGATCGTAACCCACCGTGTCACTTGACGAATAGAACATCTGTTCTATGATCGATGCATGCCCGCTGACCCCGCACTGGGTTCCGCTCTCGCCCGACTCGAGTCGCGCTGGGGTAGCGCGGCGGTCAGGGTCGGCCTTGGCTCGACCGGCGCATCTCCCACGCTGGTCGATGGCGCGCTTGCCCTGGCGCCCGCCGAGGCCGACCCTGAGTCGGAGGCGGCGCCGGCGGCACTGCCGGACGAGATCGTGCCAACCGGCTTTGCCCGGCTCGACGCGTTGCTCGGCACGGGCGGCCTGCCGCGCGGCGTGAGCGCCTCTTTCCGTGGCGCCCGATCGAGCGGCAAGACGGCGCTCGCGCTGCACTGCCTCGCCCAAGCCCAGGCGCGCGGCGGGATCGTGGCTTTTCTGGATCTGTGTCGCGTCTTCGATCCGCTCGAGGCGGCCGGCCGCGGCGTCGATCTGCGCTGGTTGCTCGTCGTCCGCCCGGCAGATATAGACGAGGGCTGGGCGCTTGCCGCGGCCCTGGTCGGCGGTCGCCAGATCGACCTGCTCGTGATCGACCTGCCCGAACGAATGCGCGCCAGCCATGACGCGCCACTGCGCCGCCTGGCTGCCCATGCCCGCCGCTCGAGCGTGCGCATGATCGTGCTCGAGCCGACCAGCCTGACGGCGGCCGTCCATGGCGCCCTGGCCGAGTCTGTTTCGCTGCGTCTCGAGCTCGAGCAGCGTGCCTGGCTGCGCGCCGGGCGTGACATCGTCGGCCGCAGCGTGGCCGTCAACGTGGCCAAGAACCGCTTCGGGCCACCGGGTCGCGAGACGGAGATCGAGATCCGCTACCTGGCCGACGGTGAGCACGAGGGGGCTCTCGATCGATTTGCGACGACCGACCCACCTCCGTCGGACAAGGTCACGCCCCTCTTCCCGCCCGTCGTAGCGGTCGGTTAACGACACCGACTCAGCCCGCTAACGACACCGACCAACAGGAACAGACCTCTATCGACTGATTTACGACGACCTAGCTGGCACGAAAACGGCGTACCCAGAACCTACATGCGACTTCTTTATCTCGACTGGCCGCACCTCTGCTATCGGATAGAGGCGGCGCGCGCCGAATCTGCCGATTACCTGCCAGAGGCGGTCGTCGTCGGCGGCCAGCCCTGGGAACAGAGCACCGTGCTCGATTGCAGCCCTGCCGCGCGACGCCTGGGGGTGACGCGCGACCAGCCGCTGGGCACGGCTCACCGGCTGGTGCCGGAGGCGAAGTTCCTGGCCGCTGATCGTGAGACCTACCGACGCTCGATGGAGGCGGCGCTCGACGCGCTGTCGGCCTTCACGCCGGCGCTCGAGGCGGAGCTCGATCCGGGAGCACGGCGTTTCGGCCAGGTGATGCTCGGCATCGAGGGGCTGCACCGGCTGTGGGGCGACGAGGAGACGCTCGCCGGCCGCCTGCTGGAGATCGTGGGCAGGCTGCTGCCCGGACAGCCGCGCGTGGGGATCGGCAACACGCGCTTCGGCGCACAGGTGGCGGCGGTGGTCGGCGGTGGTCGGCTGGAGCGCATCGCGGTCGGCGACGGCACGACCGAGTCGGGCTACCTGGCGCCGCTCTCGATCCGCTTGCTGCCCGCAGATGCGGAGACGCACGAGCGGTTGCGGGTCTTCGGCCTGACGCGCATCGGCGAGTTCGCGGCACTGTCGCACTCGGCGGTGATTGCCCGCTTCGGCGCGCAGGGCGGCGAGTTGCACGACCTGGCGCGAGGCATGGACGGACGCCGGCTGCGGCCGATGAAACCGGTCGAGCAGCTGCGCGCCGAAGCGGAGCTCGAGCCACCGGTCGACTCGCTCGAGCCGCTCCGTTTCCTGCTGCGCAACCTGAGCCAGGCGCTGTGCGAGCAGCTCGCGGCACGTGGCGCGGGCGCGACCCGGGCCGTGCTGGAGCTGGACCTGGAGCGCGGCCAGCCGCTCATCCTCGAGCAGCAGCTGCCCGAGCCGACCGCCGCCTCGGACCTGCTCGAACGGTTGCTCTTCGCACGCCTGACCGCCACTCCGCCGGCTGCGGCGGTGACGCGCCTCGCTCTCGAGCTGCGCGGCGAGCAGGTGGCTGCGGGCCAGCAGCTGGGACTCTTCGCGCCGCAGCTGGCGCGCGCCGCGCGGCTCGACTGGCAGCTGACCGGCCTTGCCCTGCGCTTCGGCGCCGACCGGCTGCTGCGAGCACGCGTCCTGGATCCCGAGGCGTCCCTGGCCGAGCAGCGCACAGAGTGGGCCGCCGCCACGGCCACTCCCTTGTCGAGCATCCCGTGACCAGGCTGCTCGGCCACCATCCGTTGATCGACGTCGACCTCGATGCGCAGGGGCGGCCGTGGCGGCTGCGCTGGGACGGTGGCAGCGAGCAGGTCGAGGTGTGCAATCGGTGGCGGGTGGACGAGGCCTGGTGGCGCCGGCCGGTCAGTCGGGACTACTACAAGCTCGCCGGCCAACGGCTGTTGGCGCTCGTTTACCTCGACCGCATCGACCAGACCTGGCATCTCGAGCGCGTCTACGACTGAAGCTCGTAGCACGGAGCGACAATCCGTCGTCTCAATACGACAAGTCGTCTCAAATACGACACGTGGTGCCTGTGCCCAAGCAACGCTGGATCATCCTCGCCGTGATCGCCTTCGCGGTGATCGCGTTCGGAGCCGAGGTTCTGAGAAGCTACTTCTACCTGCCCATGCTTGGTGGCGGTTCGGGCGTGATCCACTCCGAGGACTCGTTGCCCGCTCGGCTGAAGACCTGCGGACGCGATTGGAACCGGTCCAATGGGCGCCAATACGTGACGGCTGAGATCAACCGGTCCGACATGCCACCCGCCGTGGTTGACCCGGGCATGTTTCCTGCCTGTCCCGCCGGTGCCTGCACCCGGACCGCCGGCGGACCTTGTCACACGGTGATCTTCGTGCGAGTCGCGGAGGATGCCTACGTTGCCTATGCGCTCAGTGGCGGGCCGTGAGGCAACGGTCTCCAGTCCTCGGACATGAGTCGACCCCGGGGGAGACCGGGGCCGAGCTCAAGATGGAGCGCTCATTCCCACGCCAGGGAGGAGGAGACCGGCGTCGGATTGGGCACAGCCGCTTTGATCTCTTGGACGAGCAATGGTCCGCGGCGTGTGACGCGGCGCGTGGCCGCGCGTCAGCGAAGAGTCGGCGGACCCTCGGGCGGGACGGTCATCAAGACGATGGTCACGACCAGGCCGGCAAGCACCACGAACAGAACCGCGGCGGCGATGACCTGACTGATTGGCGGACGCATCCGCCCAAGAATACGGCTCAGCGAGCAGCAGCCGCGGCGATGCCAAGCATCGCGGGCAAAACAACCATCACCAACAGGATCACCAGGCCAGCCAGGACAAGCACGCGAACAAACGGCATCGCGGCGCGCAAGGTCTCCATCGACCGTGTGACGGTCAGCGCAGATGTGGTGTGACGTGGCTGGAGATCAGGGATGGTTTGCACCTCTGGCTGGGTCGGTTTCATGACGACCGCAATCGTCAGGTACCAAGCCAGCGCAGTCACGCCGTGACCGACCTTTTTGCGTGTCAATTTCGTGACATGGGTCCGCGGGGCCAGATGGCCGGAGTTGGACTAGGTTGGGCTCGCCACCGGTGTGGGCGTGGCGTTGGCGCGGTCCTGCAGCCGCTGTGGTGCGTACTGATCGCCCCACGGCAGGACCTTCAACGGGTCTACCCGCTCGCGCACCCTTGAGGGGTAGCCGAACCGCGCCAAGCGCGGCACGACATCCTGCCAGCCGCTGTCCATTCGGATCAGTCCGTAATGGAGGTGGCAGCCGGTGGCAAAGCCGGTCGCGCCCTCGGCGCCGATGACGTCGCCCGCGCTGACGACCTGCCCGGGAACCACGTCGGCCCGATTCAGGTGGACGTAGACACTGCGATAGCCGTTGCCGTCGTCGATCACGATCACGATCGGCAGGGTGTTGACCCGACCCAGCCGCTCGAGGCGGTCGTAGATCTCGGCGGCGTCGCCGTGGTAGCCCAGGAACACGTCGAAGTCGCGGCCGGCATAGATGACCGTCCCATCGTGCGCGGCGCGGATCTCGTCGCCGCAGTGGGTGGCGAGGTCGAGCCCGTCGTGGATCTCGCGGTCGTCGATGATCACGAAACCGCCGAAGTCGCGCGCCGCGAAACGGCTGGTGATCAGCGCGTTGCGCAGCGGCCAGACGTAGCCGGTGAGCTCGGCCGGTGGCCGACTCCGGTCAACTGCCGCGGCCTTGCTCAGATCGGGCGTCGCTCCCGGTGGCGGCGTGCCGGTTGGGCTCGAGCCCGGTCCGCCGTCGGTTGGATTGCCGTCTGTCGGCTGGCCCGGGCTGGGCGCAGCGGTGGGTGCAGTGCCGCCGGTCGGGGCGGTCTGACTGGGTTGGCCGGCAGTCGGGGAAATGGCCGAGTCGGGGTTTCCTCCGCCCAGTCCGCCGTTGACGAGCGCTATCGCGCCAACCAGCGCGGCGACGGAAAGGACCAGGACGAGGGCAAGCGAAAGATTTCGTCGGGACATGGATACCCGTTTATGAAAGCAGGGTCGGCCGATTCTGTCCTCGGAGCCCGTTGTGCTGATAGAACATACGTTCTATATTGACTCAGGCATGGCCGACTTTGCGGAGCTCCACTGCCACTCCAACTTCTCCTTCCTCGACGGCGCTTCGCCGGTCGACGATCTGGCCGAAAGAGCTGTTGAGCTGGGCCTGTCGGCGCTGGCCGTAACCGATCACCAAGGGCTCTACGGCGCCGTGCGGTTTGCCACCGCGGCGCAGGAGGCGGGGCTGCGGCCGATCGTCGGGTTGGAGATCGAGCTGCTCGACGCGGCGGCGCCGGATCCGGCGGGTCTGATCGTGCCGCTTCGCCGGCGAAAGCGGCGTGGTCGGACGGAGAGCGGCAGCAACGAGGTGGCGCTGCTGCCTGCGGAGGGCCGGGCGGCCAAGCCGGCGACAGACCGACAGCGGCCGCCCGGCCATCGCGTGCCGCGACGCGAGGACCTGCGCGGCGTGCGGGCACGCGAGCTCGGGCCGCATCTCGTCCTGCTGGCGCGTGACATGACCGGTTACCGCAGCCTGTGCCGGCTGGCCAGCGGTGCACATCTGGCGGGCACGAAGGGCGCGCCGCGTTTCACGCATGAGCTTCTGGCGCGCAACACGGAAGGCCTCGTGGCACTGTCCGGCTGCCGCCACGGCGAGATCGCGCGGCGGTTGCTGGCCGGCGATCGGAGCGGGGCC
>DASQLS010000191.1:0-4924 GCA_035629915.1 Candidatus Limnocylindrales bacterium
GAGCGGATCGGTACCCTGATCGACGACGGAGATGGCGCCGACAGCCGTGGTGGCGTCACAGTTGCCCATAAGAGCGACGGAGCCCAGCAATGATCGATGAGATCAAGCGCGACGCCGATGGTCGGATGAGCCGCGCCATCGAGGCGCTCGAGCGCGACCTTTCGGCAATTCGTACGGGTCGCGCCGCGACAGCCCTTGTTGAGCGCATCCCGGTTGAGTACTACGGCACGAACACGCCGCTCAACCAACTGGCGAGCATCAGCGTGCCAGAGGCTCACTCGATCGTGATCCAGCCGTGGGACCGCAGCGCCCTGGGCGCCATCGAGAAGGCGATCCTCAAGAGCGAGGTCGGCTTGACCCCGAACGTCGACGGCACAGTCGTGCGGCTGAACATTCCGCCGCTCACCGAGGAGCGTCGCAAGGACCTCGTCAAACTCGTCCACAAGCGCATGGAAGAGGCACGCGTCGAGATCCGCAACCACCGTCGCGAGGTTGCTGACGAGATCAAGAAGGCCGAGCGCGATGGCGACCTCGGCGCCGACGAGAGTCGCCGCGAGCAGGACCAGCTCCAGAAGGTGACCGATCGCTGGACTGGCGAGGTGGAGCGCGTCGGCAAGCACAAGGAACAGGAGATTCTCGAGGTCGGATGACCTCCGTCGACCTCATTCGCCCGATCGACCCATCGGCCAGCGAGCCGACGACAGACGCTGAGCCGGCCGACACCGAACGTCCCGCGCTCCCGCGCCACGTTGCAATCGTCATGGACGGCAACCGACGCTGGGCCCGCCAGCGCAGCCTGTCCGAGGGGGAGGGGCATTCAGCCGGCGTCGACGCCATCCGTCCGATCGTCGAGCACGCAGCCGACCTGGGCATAGAGGCGCTTTCGATCTACGCCTTCTCACGCGAGAACTGGGCGCGCGGCAATGACGAAGTGGAGACACTCTTCGCGCTGCTCGAGGCGGCCATCCGGCGCGAGACGCCGGATCTCGTCCGCCAGGGCGTGCGAGTCAAGATCCTAGGACGCCTCGATGAGCTGCCCGAGCGGACGCGACTCTCTATCGCCGACGCGCTTTCCGAGACTGCCGGCGGCACACGCATGACACTTAACGTCGCGTTCAACTACTCGGGTCGTTCGGAGATCGTCGACGCCGTCCGCCAATGCGTCGCGGACGGCTTGCCGGCCGAGGAAATCGACGAAGCGGCCATCCGTGCGCGGCTGTACACCGCGGACGTGCCCGATCTCGACTTGCTCATCCGCACCGGCGGGGAGCAGCGCATCAGCAACTTCCTGATCTGGCAGGCGGCGTACGCGGAGCTGTACTTCTGCGACATCCTGTGGCCCGACTTCGACCCTGCCGCCTTCGACCAGGCAGTGGCCGAGTTCAGCCGGCGAACGCGTCGCTTCGGCCGATAACCCCACCCGCTAGCCTCTCAGCAGTGCGATACGTGACGTCGGCTTGCGAGCCATGCGCCAGCGCCTGATCGGTGCGGCCGTGCTGGTGCCGGTCGTCGTCATCCTCTTCGTCGCGGGTCCTCCGTGGCTGACGCTGGGCATCGCCTTGCTCGCCGCGGCCGCCGCATACGAGATCGCGCTATTGATCAAGAGCGCGGGACTGCCGGCCAACCGATGGCTGGTGGTCGCGGCACCGTTGCTCGTCGCCGCGGCGGTCGCGTTCGGGTACGGACCAAACGCGGCGATCGTCAGCGCCGGGTTCTTCGTGCCGGCGGCGGGAGCCTGGGTCATCCTCACCGCGATCGATGCGTTTCGCAGACCGGATGCACGCGATGGCTTTCTGGGCTGGGCCGGACACTCCTGGGTAGCCTCTACGCCAGCCTGCTGATCTTCACGACCGTCATCGTCGCTCTCGGTGGCTCTACGTCGAACGTACCGCTGCAGCTACCTCTCGGTCTCGACCTTGGGCGCTACCTGCTGCTCATCCTGGTCGTGACGGTCTGGGCCCTTGACTCGTTCGCATTCCTTGCTGGCAAGTACCACGGCCGAGGCCGGTTCATGAATCACATCTCGCCCAACAAGACATGGAGCGGGGCAATCGGCGGCGCCGTCGCTGCCGTCGTGGTCAGCACGGCATTATTTGCGGTCGGCAACATGGATCCGCTGGCGGGAGTGATCGTTGGCGCGGTAATCGCCGTCACGGCGCAGGCCGGGGACATCGCCGAGTCGATGCTCAAGCGTGCAGCCGGAGCCAAGGACTCGGGCACGCTCATCCCTGGCCATGGCGGCTTCCTGGACCGTGTCGATTCGTTCCTGTTTGCGGCGCCGGCGATGTACGCGACGCTGATCGTGATCCTGCATTTCAATCCGTTCGCAATCTTGTGAGCGACCGAACCCGCGTCGCCGTTCTCGGCAGCACCGGCTCGATCGGCCGTCAGTCGCTCGACGTGATAGCTGCCCACCCGGATCGCTTCGAGGTCGTGGCGCTGGCAGCCGGGCGCGACGTCACGACGCTCAACGAGCAGATCGCGCGGCATCAGCCGCGGACAGTGGCGGTCGCCGACGAGTCCGTCACTCGAGCGCTCGAGCTGGGCTCGGCGCGCCTCCTTGGCGGGCAGCAGGCGTTGGAGGAGATGGCGGCAGACGAGGCGGTCGACCTCGTCCTGGTCGGGACTACGGGCGTGGTCAGCCTCAAGCCGGTTATCGCCGCGCTCGAGCAGGGCAAGGTCGTCGCCACTGCCAACAAGGAGACGCTGGTGGCCGGCGGCCACCTGGTGATGCCGCTCGCCAAGCGGATGGCCGAGGCCGCCGCGCCCGGTTCCATGGCGCTCGCCTACCTTCGGCCGATCGATTCGGAGCATTCGGCCATCTGGCAGTGCCTCGCCGGCGAGCGCCGCTCCGACATCAGTCGCCTGATCATCACCGGCTCGGGTGGCCCGTTCAGGACCTGGAACGCCGAGCGCATCGCGGTCGCCACGCCCGAAGACGCGCTGGCACACCCGACGTGGCGGATGGGTGCCAAGGTCACAATCGACTCAGCCACGCTGATGAACAAGGCGCTCGAGGTGATCGAGGCGTGCTGGCTGTACGATGTCGCAGACGATCAGGTAGATGTCGTCGTGCATCCACAGAGCATCGTCCACTCGATGGTCGAGTTCGCCGACGGTTCGCTCAAGGCTCAGCTTGGACTCCCCGATATGCGCATCCCGATTCAATACGCGTTGACTTTCCCCGAACACTTGCCCTCACCGGCGCCGCGCCTTGCCCCGACGACCATCCCGAACCTTGGCTTCGAGCCGGTCGACGAGGGTCGTTTCCCGGCGCTGCAGGTTGGTCGCGATGCCGGCCGTCGCGGATCGCGTGCGAGCGCCGCATTGATAGCCGCCGATGACGTCGCGGTCGAGCGCTTCCTGGGTGGGACGTTGGGCTTCAACGGCATAGCCGATCTTTGCGCTCACGCTGTCGATCGCTTCGGCAATGGAGCTGACCCGAATCTGGAAGAGCTGATCACCCTCGACGCCCACGTTCGACGCTGGGCCGAAACCGCCACACTCACCGGAGCGTCTACGCACTGATGTTTGGACTTGATTTCATTGGGGTCGGCAACGGGCTGATCGACATTCTGCTGCTGCTCGTGATCCTGGTCGCGCTTGTCGTGATCCACGAGTTCGGCCATTTCATCGTTGCCCGCCGTGCCGGCGTGACCGTCCACGAGTTCGGGATCGGCTTCCCGCCACGCGCCAAGGTGCTCGGCACGGACAGCAAGGGCACGACGTACACACTCAACTGGCTGCCCATCGGCGGCTTCGTCAAACTCGAAGGCGAGGACGGCGATTCGGACGACCCGAATTCGTTCACTCGCCAGCGACTGCCAACTCGACTGACCATCCTGCTTGCCGGCGTGGTCATGAACTTCCTGCTCGCGTTCCTGATTTTCACCCTGATCGCCGCATTTGCCGATCCTGTCGCGAACGCCCGGGTGGGCTTCGTCCAGCCCGGTTCACCCGCTGCCGTTGCCGGACTGCAGGGCGGTGTCCAGACCGGAACCGACGCCGATGGCAACGCCATCTACGACGAGTCGGGCGACCTGATCATCGCCATCAACGGCGAGACTTTTCCGGTCTTCGACTGGACCGGCGCAGGCACGGCGGGAATTCCGCACAGCGCCTACCTCCGTGAGCGGGCAGGCCAGCCGGTCACGATCACCGTCCGCCACCTCGACGGCACGGTCGAGGACAAGATCGTCACTCTCCGAACAGCAGCCGAGGCGGCCGAGCAGGGCGCGCTTGGCGTGCGTTTCGTGGCCCTGCCCACCGAGGACACCCAGAACGGAATCCTCGACGCGATTGCGATCGGCTTCCGGCGCACCGTCGACGCAGCCACTCTGATCCTGCGCGGACTGGGCGACCTGATCGCCAACATCACCAACCCGCCGGTGTCGGGACCGGTCGGCATCGTCGGCGCCATCGGCCAGGTTCGCTCCGAGCTGCCGCCAGTGTTCCTGCTTTGGTTCATCGGCCTCCTGTCGGCCAACCTCGCGGTGGTCAACGCGCTGCCGTTCCCGCCGCTCGACGGCGGCCGAGTCGCGGTCGCTCTCATTCAGAAGGTGACCGGCGGCCGGATCAGCGTCGCCGCCGAGCGACTCGCCTACCTGACCGGGTTCATCCTGTTAATGGCTCTTCTCGTCTGGGTGACGTACTTCGACATACAACGCCTCGGCTGATGGCGGCCACCCGGCAGCTGCCGGTAATCGAGGGCGAGGCACACCTGCCCGGTCGGCGCCAGACGCCGACCGTTGACGTCGGCGGAATGCTGATCGGCTCGCGCCATCCGGTCGTCGTCCAGTCCATGACCAACACCGACACGGCCGACGCCGATGGCACCGCACTGCAGGTCGCCGCTCTCGCCCACGCCGGCTCAGAGCTCGTCCGGATCACGGTCAACAACGACGCCGCGGCCGAGGCGGTACCG
>DASQLS010000192.1:0-2955 GCA_035629915.1 Candidatus Limnocylindrales bacterium
TTCCGGATTCGGCGGCAGCGTTGCTGCGCTCCGGCTCACCGAGAAGGGCTACAAGGTCGCCGTTCTGGAGGCCGGCAAGCGGTACCGGGACGAGGACTTCGCCAAGACGTCGTGGCGGCTGCGCAAGTTCCTCTGGATGCCGCAGATCGGCTGCTACGGCATCCAGCGCATCGACAAGCTCAAGGACGTGCTCATCCTGTCCGGCGCCGGTGTCGGCGGTGGCTCCCTGAACTACGCCAACACGTTGTACGAGCCGCTCGACCCGTTCTACAAGGACCCCGCCTGGGGGCACATCACCGACTGGAAGCGCGAGCTGGCGCCCTACTACGACCAGGCGAAGCGCATGCTCGGCGTCACCACGTACCCGCTGGAGACCGCCGCCGACCGCATCATCAAGCAGGTGGCCGCCGACATGGGCGTCGAGGGATCGTTCCACCACACGCCGGTGGGCGTCGTGTTCGGCGACGATCCGGGCGCCGACGTCGGCGACCCGTACTTCGGCGGCGTCGGACCGGCCCGCAACGCGTGCCTGCAGTGCGGCGAGTGCATGACCGGGTGTCGCCACAACGCCAAGAACACGCTGGTCAAGAACTACCTGTACCTCGCCGAGAACAATGGCGCGGAGATCCAGCCGCTCACGACGGTGGTGGCCGTCCGCCCGATGCCCGGTGGCGGCTACGAGATCGAGACGCGTCGCACCAACCGACGCTTCCGCCCGCACCGCAGGATCACCGCCCAGCAGGTCGTGTTCGCGGCCAGCACGATGGGCACCCAGAAGCTGCTGCACCGCATGCGCGACCGGGGCCTGCTGCCGAAGATCTCGCAGCGGCTCGGGCTCTTGACCCGCACGAACTCCGAGGCGCTGCTCGGAGCCATCGCCGACAAGCGAGACGTCGACTACAGCCATGGCATCGCGATCACGTCGTCGTTCCATCCCGACGAGCACACGCACGTCGAGCCGGTGCGCTACGGCAAGGGCTCCAACGCGATGTCGCTGATGCAGACCGTCCTCACCGACGGCAGCACCGACACGCCTCGATGGCGGGTCTGGCTGCGGGAGATGTGGCGCGAGAAGCGCAACCTGTTCAAGCTCTACGACCTGCGGCACTGGTCGGAGCGCACGATCATCGCCCTGGTGATGCAGACCCACGACAACTCCATTTCCACCTTCACCAAGCGCGGCATCACCGGGCGGCGCAAGCTCACGTCGCGCCAGGGCCACGGTGCCCCGAACCCGTCTTTCATCGCGCCGGCGCACGAGGCGGTCCAGCACATGGCGCGCCACATGGGCGGCACCGCGGGCGGCACGATCGGCGAGCCGTTCAACGTGCCGATGACGGCGCACTTCATGGGTGGCTGTGCCATCGGCGACAGCCCCGAGCACGGCGTCATCGACCCGTACCACCGTCTGTACGGCCACGAGGGCCTGCACGTGGTCGACGGCTCGGCCATCAGTGCGAACCTGGGCGTCAATCCGTCGTTGACGATCACCGCTCAGGCGGAGCGCGCGATGGCGATGTGGCCGAACCGTGGCGAGACTGACATCCGCCCCGCCGTGGGCGAGGCCTACCGCTCTGTGGAACCCGTTCAGCCGAAGAGCCCCATCGTCCCCGACGACGCCCCAGCGGCGCTCCGACTGCCCATCGTGGGCGTGAGCTGATCCCAGACGGAAGGCTGATCTCGAGGACCGGGATTCAGCGACTCCAACATCGCTGCCGAGCGCGCGTCACATCAGGATCAGTGCGATGACGACCACTGAAACGAGACCGACACTGCCCGCGAGGAGGATGTGAGCACGTGGCGGGGGCGCGGCTTGGCCGGTTCTGATGGCGTGCTCGACTTCTCGCCAGCGGGCCCAGGAGGCGAATGCGGACCCTCCTGCGGCAGCTGCCAGCACAACCGCGAGGGCCCGTACCGCATCAGCCGGCCAAGGCAGTTCGACCGCCACCAGGGCCGCCGCCGCGACCAAGAGCCCGAGCGAGGTTCGAATCCACGCAAGAAAGGTCCGCTCGTTGGCCAATGAGTAGCGCGGGTCGGTATCGTCTTGGCTCACCCAAAGAGTGTGACATCCCGCATGCAGCGCGCTTGTGCCCCGCGTTCACTGAATGTTCACATGCATCGATGACCATCAATGCATGCCATCATTCAGTGCCCATTCCGCCCTCGATATCGCTCCGACGATCGATGAGTTGGTCTACGCCTACGAAGGCGTCTTCTCTCGCGCGGAAGTCTTCGAGGCAGTGGCCCGGGCCAGGGAGGTCATCGAGCTCACCGCGACGGTTCGGAACTACCTTCCCGTTCTCATCAAGAGGTATGCGGAGGAACTTCTCGGCGCGCAGGCGCAATCGGACGGACGCATCGGCAAGGCGGTTCCGGAGATTCTGTTCGTGTGCGTGCACAACGCTGGACGTTCACAGATGGCCGCTGCTTTTGCCGCGCATCTTGCGCCGGGCAAGGTTCATGTTCGGTCCGCTGGATCGCAGCCGAGAGGTGACCTCAACCCACTTGCCGTCGAGGTTCTCGCAGAACGAGGTATCGACCTCGCGGCGGCCTATTCGAAGCCACTCTCGGACAGCTTCGTGCACGCCGCCGACGTCATCATCACGATGGGTTGCGGTGACGCCTGCCCGTACTACCCCGGCAAGCGCTACGAGGACTGGGACGTGGGAGACCCAGATGGTAGGACGCTCGACGAGGTTCGGGACATTCGTGACGACATACTGGCGCGTGTCTCGGAACTGCTGCGCGAACTCGGACTCTAGAAGGTCGCACACGGCCGAATTTGTCTTGACGAGGCGTTAGTCGGTCGCCACCGAAAAACTCTGAAACTGGTAGTAACCTATCGGGACAAGCCTCGTTGAACCGAGTGGATCTAACTACACTCCCTCCCGTTAGATCAGGTGCCCGCTCCTCGTGGCACGACAGGGCCCGACCCGTGAGCTCCCTCCAGGTCGG
>DASQLS010000193.1:0-8119 GCA_035629915.1 Candidatus Limnocylindrales bacterium
CCGTATTCGGAGAGGCGCAGCGGGAACTCGCGGTAAGAACGCACCTTCGAGCGGTAGATGAACGTCGATTCGGGGCAGTTCATCGGCTTGAGGCTGTACGTCTGGTCTTCCGACTCGACCAGGAACATGTTCTCGCGATAGAGATCCCAGTGGCCCGACTGCTCCCACAGCTTCTTATGGACCAGCGGCGGTGTGTAGATCTCCTCGTAGCCGCGCCGCGCCTGGATCTCACGCATCGCGTCGCGCAGCGTGTTGAAGAGACGCCAGCCCTTGGGATGCCAGAAGGCGGCCCCGGGCGAGACGTCGTGGAAGCTGAACAGGTCGAGCTGCACACCCAGCTTGCGGTGGTCGCGCTTCTTCGCCTCCTCGCGCCGCCACAGGAAATGGTCGAGCTCTTCCTGCGTGGGCCAAGCCGTGCCGTACACGCGTTGCATGGCCGGCCGCTTCTGGTCGCCGCGCCAGTAGGCGCCGGAGACAGCGAGGAGCTTCAGCGGTCCGATCTTGCCCGTCGACTCGACGTGGGGACCACGACACAGGTCGATGAACGGTCCCTGCTCGTAGAAGGTCGTCTGCGGCGGAGGCAGCCCGCGCTGCTCCGCGTCGGCGACCAGGTCGTCCACGATCTCGACCTTGTACGGCTGGCCCTTCTCGAGCAGGAAAGCCCGAGCGTCCGCGTTGGACTTCTCACTGAAAACGAATGGATGATCGGCCGCGATTGACTCGTTCATGCGCGCCTCGATTGCCGCCAGGTCGTCGGTCGTCAGCGGCCGCGGCATGTCGAAGTCGTAATAGAAGCCGTCGGCGATGGGAGGGCCGATGCCGAGCTTCGTGCCCGGGAAGAGGTCCATCACCGCTTCGGCCATCACGTGCGCGGCCGAGTGGCGCATGGGATCGAGCGGATTGCCGCCTCCCGCGTCGAGCAGCTCCTCGGCCGATTCGCGCTTGGGCGCCTCGAGCGCCAGCTCTTCCTGTTCGTCTGCGTCTTCGTGACCGACCTGCGGTTCGGCGACCATCTCTCACCTCCGGAGAATCAAAATGCCCCTCGTCCATCGACAGGACGAGAGGCCTTGACCTCCCGCGGTTCCACCCGCCTTCGCCGGCTCGCTCTGCTGAGCAGCCCGCGCTCTCTGGAATGCCGCGCTAACGGGCGGTTCCCGGACCGGTTCTCCGGTCAGCTCACGGGTGGTGCGTCTCGGCCGATCAACCGTCCGGGCTTCCAGCCAGCGTCCCGGACTCTCTGAGGCTTCGTTTCCGAATGCGCGCGTCCCGCTCGACGCTCTACGTTTGCGGCTCAGTATACGCAGCGGCTTTCCGGGCGGGCGCGCTGAACCAGATCCAGGCAGTGCCGGAGATGGCCACCAAGCCGACCATCGTCCAAACCGCCGCCTGGGGGGCGAGCGCCTCGGACAGTGCTCCCGCGAGCAGCACCGACAGGGCGATGGTCAGGGTGACAAGTCCGTAATCGAAGCTGAACACGCGGCCGCGGATGTGGTCCGGTGTCGCGCGCTGGAGTCCAAGCGTGGAAAGCATCCACTGCGCTCCACCGCCGAGATGGGCCGCGAAGACCAGCAGCGCCGCGATCCATATCGAGGGCGCCAGGGGAAACAGCGCATAGGCAATCGCAATTGTCGCCACCGAGCCGGCGATGCCGAGCAGCAAGCCGCGGTTGGTGGTGCCGACCAGCGCGCGGGCCAGGAACGGTCCGATCAACGCCCCCAGGCCTCTTGCCGCAAATAGCAGGCCGATGCCGACATCGCCTGCCCGGAACACGTCGTGAGCGAACACCGCGAGCATGAGCACCACGCCCGTTCCCACACCGAACATCGTCTTTGAGAGCAGGAACGAGGACACCAGCCGGCTGTGCCGCGCGAAGTCGAGCACGACGCGCAGCGAGCCGAAGAAACCCCCGCCGCCGTCCGGGACCTGCTCCCCATCGGGCGAGCGCACCTGCTGGAAATTGGCATGGATACCGACGATCAACAGGCCCGAGATCGCGAAGGTGGACGCGTTGACCACGAACGCGATGTCACGGCCGAAGGTCGCGGCGATCAAGCCGCCGATAGCCGCGCCGACCGCGAGCATCACGCCCCAGGCCGAACCGATCAGCACGTTCGCCTCGCCCAGCTCGTCCTCCTCGACGAGATTGGGAAGAGCCGCGGACGACGTCGGCTCGAAGAAAGCGGCACCCACGGACAGCAGAAACACTCCGAGCAGCGCGATCCAGAACGTGCTCGGATCGCGCGCCAGCAGGAACGACAGGGCAACCGGAACGCGCGCGAAGTCGGCAACGATGAGCAGCTTCCGTCGATCGACCCGATCGGCCAGTACGCCGGCGATCGGCGACGCCAGCGCGAATCCTCCGGTCTGGAGGACGAGCACGAGCGAGGCGGCCGCCGCTGAGCCGGTTGTCTCGAGCGCCAGCCCGAGCAGGGCCACGGTCGCGAACCAGTCGCCGGCGAAGCTGACCAGCTGCGCCGCATAGAGCCGTCGAAACGAACGATTGCGGCGCAGCAGCGCGACATACGGAGCAAGGCGCGCGGTCATACCGCGCTCACGTTCACCATGGACCGGTCAGGTTATCGGCGTTCCTGCCTAGAGGCCGCTCGCACCGATTCGGAGATGTCCGGCCGGCCGACTTCGACCAGACCGGACACGACTCCAGCCACGTCATCCGCGCTTCGGTTCTGGCTGAGCTTGAACTTGGCCTCGATCCGGCCGATGAGCAGCTCCAGCCCGACGATCGCCCGGAGCTGGCCGGCCACGTACTGCGCCGGTGCGTCGTCGACCGACCACGGCTCTTCCCGTCCGGCCTCGTGCTTCGCGGTGAGCTGTCGGACGTTGGCCTCGAGCCACTCGACATCCTCATGAACCACCAGTTCACCGTGGACATGGGCGGTGATGTAGTTCCAGGTGGGAACCACGCGGCCGTGCTCGCGCTTGGTCGAGTACCAGGAGGGCGTGATGTAAGCGTCCGGTCCGCGGACGATGGCCAATGCGTCGCCGACCACCGGCTGGCGCCAGTGGTCGTTCTTGCGTGCGACGTGCCCCAGCAGTCGGTCGGGGCCGCCGGCCGTACCTTCCACGTAGATCATCGGCAGCATCGTCGCGCGCAGCCCCGACGGGGTTGCGGTGACGAGGTCGACCGCCCCGTGATTGCGGAGCAGCTCCCGCACCGCCCCGTCGTCCGGCTTGAAATATTCGGGCACGTACATCGTCAACGACCGCCTGGAACGACTCCGGTTACCGCCCATGCCCGCGCCGTCAGCTGGAACGGCTCATCACCAACTTCGAGTCGTCGCCGGAACTCCTCCCTGACCCTCGCGCGCTGCTCCGCAGATGTCGAGGCCATGTACGCGCCGACCGGGCCGACGCCGGGATCGAATGGCTCCCACAGATCTTCGAAACCCGAGTATTGGGCGGTTACGACCAGCGGCGACACCGCGATGTCCTGCAGGCCGCCCTCAGACCACAGCTGCTGGAGCTCATCGGGAGTGCCATACCGCATGGTCAATCGCTCATCGCGCGCAGAGCCGGCAGGATCGGTTGCTGCCACCGACTCCCAGAACGCGACCAGCATGGTCATCTCGCCGCGGTAGTCCCAGACCGTTGACGTGAGGCGTCCGCCGGGCCGGGACACGCGCGACATTTCGGCGAC
The DNA here is from genome assembly GCA_035629915.1 of Candidatus Limnocylindrales bacterium. Classification (GTDB taxonomy): domain Bacteria; phylum Chloroflexota; class Limnocylindria; order Limnocylindrales; family CSP1-4; genus JALYGJ01. The sequence continues at coordinate 3,656 of DASQLS010000193.1, forward strand.
TCCGGCCGCTGCATCGGTCATGAAGTTGAGCACCAGCTGTGACAGCACGTGATCGAACGAGTCGTCCTCGAAGGGCAGCTTCTCCGCCGGCGCCTCGCGCACGTCAACTTCCGGGTTGCGCGCTCGACACGCCTCCACGAACGACGGTGATGGGTCGACAGCTGCGACGTTCTGGGCGCCGAGAAGAGCGGCGAGCTCGGTCGTCAAGGCGCCCGGGCCGCAGCCGACGTCGAGCGCCCTTTCGCCTGAGCGTGCCGCGGCCAGATCGACGAGCGCCCGCGCCAGGGCCGGGCTGTAGCGCCCGACATAGCGGTCGTACTTGTCGGCCGCGGCAGCAGTGAAGAGCGTGTGGCCGGGCCCATGCGAGGTCATTGGGCGCAGCGTAGCCGACGAACGGCCTACGCTACGAGGATGCAGAAATCGCAAACGTCTCCGGACGAGTTTCTGGCGTCGTTGGCCGACGGCGTTCGCGAAGACATGACCACTCTCGATGCCGAGATTGCCCGCGTCATGACCGGACACGAGCGTGTGCTCTGGGAGGGCACGTTCTGGGGCGGCACCGAGCAGCACATCATTGGCTACGGCACGTACAGCTACAAGGACAGCAAGGGCAAGCAAGGTGAGTGGTTTGTGGTCGGGCTCGCCGCTCAGAAGAACTACCTGACTGTTTACGTGAACGCCGTGGTCGATGGCAAGAACATGGCCGAGGCGTACTCAGAGCGACTGGGCAAGGCCAAGATCGGCCGAAGTACGATCACCTTCAAGCGCCTCGCGGACATCGATCTGCCAGTGCTGGTCGAGCTCCTCACTGCCGCTCGATCGCCGGCGCCAGGCTCCTGATCAACGTCCGGCGCGGGACATGAGGGCGGCCGGACTTGTCCTGATCGGCTGCCTGTTCCTCGGTGGCTGCCTGAGCATCGACATCGGCGAAGCGTCCGATGCGCCGGCCGCCGGCTCGCTGCCAACTTCCCAGGTCACGCCGGATAAGCCGTCACCAGCGCCCGCGACGGCGTCGCCCTCCCCTGCCCCATCGGTCGCCCCTTCGAGTACGCCCGTCCCTCCGCCGGCGACAGACCGACCGACCGACGCGCCGTCCGCACAACCGACCGACACGCCGGCGCCCAGCACACCACGACCTGCGCCAAGCGGAGACCTGCCCGCGGCATGCTTCGATGACGAGTTCTCGACCAGCGGCTACAGGTGGCGGACACCACTCGATTGGGCCTACCTGGCCTCGTCTACACCGGACGACCTCGAATCGGACGCGGTGGTCGACGCCCTCGAGCGCTCGTTCGCCAACATCACCGAGGCGCACAACGACTGTGGTCGTGACGATGCAGTCTCGGCCGAGGCGACGTACGCGGGCACAACCGAGCTCAGCCCGTGCGTGGACGACTTCGCCGACGGAACGAGCGTCATCGGCTTCGGGACGTTGCCGCGCCGTGCACGCGGCAACACGCTCGCAATCGCCTGCCCATACCTGCTCGGCGGCAGCATCGTGGTTGAGGCGGACATCCTGATCAACGAGGACATCCCGTGGGCGCTCGAACTGGACGATTGTGTCGGCTTTCGCGAGATGCTCGAGTCGACGGTGACTCATGAGATCGGTCACGCCTTCGGCCTCGGCCATGTCTCCGAACGGCGCCACGGCGACCTGACCATGAGCACCCGCAGCAACGGCTCGTGCAACCTCGATGAAGCCAGTCTGGGACTGGGCGACCTGCTCGCGCTGGAGGAGCTCTACCCGATCGGCGAATAGCTCGACCCGCCGTACGCTACCGAGATGCCAACGCAGCCGACGACTGGCCACCTGGCCATCCGAATCGCCGACCCCGACGATGCAGCGGCGCTGTCCGAGCTCGGTGCCCGGACGTTCGTCGAGGCGTTCGGAGCCGACAACACGCCCGAGGATGTGGCCGCCCACCTGGCGGCGACCTTCACCTCCGAGCGGCTGGCGGAGGAGATCACCGACTCCTCGTCTCGGATGCTTCTCGCGGAGATCGGGTCCATTCCGGCGGGCTACGCCAAGCTGCATTGGGTGGACGCGCCTGAATGCGTCTCCGGTCCGGAGCCCGTCGAGCTGGCGCGCATTTACGTACTCGCGGAGTGGCACGGACACGGTGTGGGCCGCGCCCTGATGGAACGTTGCATCGAGGAAGCCCTGTCAGCTGGCGCGCAAACGATGTGGCTCGGAGTCTGGGAGCGCAATCAAGGCGCAATCGCCTTCTACCGAAAGCTGGGATTCGCCCATGTTGGCTACAAGGACTTCATGCTCGGTTCGGACAGACAGCATGACTGGGTGATGCAGCGGGACCTGCGCCAATCACCGCCCACGACGGCGTGACGCGAGAGGTGGCACGAGCCGCCATCAGGATTGGCGGCGCTGATGACAGTCGCCGATGAGCTGGCCGCGTATCTGTTCGAACTCGATCCTCGGTCGCTGACGACGGGCGCCACCACGACGCACATCACGCGTGCCGTCTTGGCCTGGGCGGTCGAGAAGGGCTGGCTCGCGCGCACCGAGGCGCGAGTTGTTGCGCCGAACGGGATGGACGGCGCGTCCGCGATCGGCTTTGTTGACGTCGTCATCAGGCGCGGCCATTCGCTGGCCGACGTCGTGATCGAGATAGACAGCACGGACAAGCAGTGGTCACTTGCCAAGCTGCGCCACGCGGCCGCGGCCGGGATGCACGCGATATGGATCCGGTGGGGCGAGGAAACCTGGGCTGGCGCCTACGAAGACGTTGACGTGATCCAGCTGCCCGTCGCGCGTCGAGCGGCGCCACGTGCGGGGACGCTCGGCCAGCTGACCCTCTGGTCGCGCTAGCGGCTAGTTCTTGAGGACGCGCGTCCCGGCGGGCGGATCGCCATGGCTGCGGCCAACGAGGATGATGCCGGCAAGCATTCGGTAGCTCGAGCGGAACGTGTTCTGCGAAATGACGTTCCCGTTCGCGTCCCTGACGATCCGCTCGACCGATGACCCGAACTTGTCGTACCTGTCCTGCTTGCGTTTCTGCACGCCCGGCGGCAGATCATCGGTGTACTCGAGGTAGTCGGGTGCCTCCTGGAGGTTGGAGATGACCGGATCCGAGAGGCGAACGCGTCGGCCGTCGTCGACGCCGTAGATCTCAAACGTCACCTTCCGCTTGGTGGAAAAGGCACGGATCAGGACAGGATGGCCGGTGTCGTTGACGAACTTGACGTTCTGCCCGTCACTGCGGCCGTTGGAGAACACCGTCGCGTCCAGCCCAACCGGGTAGCGGCCGATGTAGATCGCGTGCGCATGACGTTCGGTGATGCGCAGGCCGGCGCGGAGTGCCGCGTTGAAGAGGGTCGTTGAGGCCGAGCACATACCGCCGCCCAGGATGCCGGGGTCCGTCTGGAGCTGGCCGTTCCTGAGGTAGCCGCCCATCGCGAATGGTGGGCTCCTCACTGGCACGATCGCGTGAATGAACTCGAACTGGGCACCGGGCCGGACGATCGTGCCGTCGATGCGCTTCGCGGGAACGCGGATGTTGGCGCCGTTGCCGTTCAGCGGACCGGGCACGAACCGGGTCGTCCAGCGTCCCAGCAATGACATTCCAGCAGGGATTTCATCCGACGGATCCGGCGTCGCGGAGGGTTCGACGCTGGGCGTAGGAGTCGGCGTCGGGGTCGGGACCGGTGTCGCCACCGGCGTTGAGGTTGGCTGGACGGCGGGTGTTGGCGCAGGAGTGGACGTCGGGGCGGGACTCGCCGTCGGAGCGGGCGTAGGGACCGGAGACGGCGTCGCCGGTGGTGCGTCGGTCGGCGCCGGCTCAGGGCTGAGCGTCGGGACCGGACTTGGCGTTGGGCTGGACGTGGGCACCGCTGTCGGAGCCGCAACGGTGACTCCACCGCACGCGGTCACCAAGGCGATTACGACCAGCAGACGCAACCCGTGACGGTTCAACAGACCCTCGATCCTGACGTGCCGAATGTTCGCGCGATGGTCGGCCCTACAACCTGCACACCTTGTTGACGTACGAAGCGCCCAAAAGTTACGCGTGAGTCCAGGAAGTTCAACTACGGCTGGACGCGACGACTTTCAGTTGACTCCTCCGCCGCGCGAAACACACCAGTGATGCCACGGAAACGGCTACGTAAATCGCCTCAGGGTTCGAAGGGCGAAGGTGGCCCGAGCCAGGTGGTTGCACGGATCAGTCGAGGGGATTGGTGGGCGACACTGGACTCGAACCAGTGACCTCTTGCATGTCAAGCAAGTGCTCTAACCAGCTGAGCTAGCCGCCCGAGGCTGCGAATTCTAACCGAGGGTTGTCATTGGCCATCTACGGCGCACAGCGAAGCGGCCGCCCATTGCAGGGCGGCCGCTCCGTATGGCGTGTTCGGCTCTGGCTACAACCGGAGTACGCCGAGAACGGCGTTCAGCAGGTCGCGCAGGATCCCGTTCAGGTTGAGACCCTGGTCGAGCAGACCGGCAATTGC
>DASQLS010000194.1:0-8763 GCA_035629915.1 Candidatus Limnocylindrales bacterium
GGATTGGCACCGGCCGACCCGGCCGAACCGCCACCCTGCTGATAGGCCTGCCAGTTGCTGCCGAGCTGGTCGTACAGCTTGCGCTTCTCGGGATCGGAGAGGACCTCGTTGGCCTCGGTGATCTCCTTGAAGCGCGTTTCCGCGGCGGCGTCCTGCTTGTTCACATCCGGATGGTGCTGCCGGGCAAGCTTGCGAAAGGCCTTCTTGATCTCGGCCTTGCTGGCTGTGCGCGGCACACCCAGCGTCGCGTAGTAGTCCCGATACTCCATCAGGCCTTCAACCTATCTCCGCAGTCGCCCTTCGAGCGCTGCGCGCTCCGCCGACCGCCCGCTCTAAAGCGGGTCGTCTGCTCCACTTGCGATTGCCGGCGGCTGGTCGGTGCCCGGGAAGCCGCGGCGGATCTTGTCAGGCGCAGCGGGCGACTCTTCGTCCATCTGCTCACCCTTCTCGACCACCTCAGCCGGCTTCGCCTCCAGGCGCTTGGGCAGGCGCACAAGACCATGCTCGAGCACCTGGTCCATCGACTCGACCAGCACCAGCTTCATCTGCTTGCGGATCTCGTCAGGAACGTCGATCAGGTCCTTCTGGTTCTTGAGCGGCAGGATCACCGCCTTGGCACCCGAGAGGTGCGCGGCGAGGATCTTGCTCTTCAAGCCACCGATCGGCAGAACCCGACCGCGCAGCGTGATCTCGCCGGTCATCGCGATGTCCTTGTGGACGGGAATGCCGGTGTAGGCGCTGACCATGGCCAGGGCCATCGTGATTCCGGCAGACGGGCCGTCCTTGGGGATGCCGCCGGCCGGCACGTGGATGTGCAGGGTGTACTTCTCGAAGGCGTCGCGCTCGATGCCGAGCTCATCGGCATGGGCGCGGATCCACGACAGGCCGGCTCGCGCCGACTCGCGCATGACCTCGCCCAGCTGGCCGGTGAGGATGAAGTCCTCCTTGCCCGGCATGCGGGTGACCTCGACCGAGACGACATCGCCGCCGACTTCGGTCACGACCAGGCCCGTTGCGGCGCCGGTCTGATCCTCGGTCTCCAGCTCGCCGTACTCGTAGCGCGGCGGGCCGAGCAGGTCGCTCAGCTTCTTGGTATCGACGACGGTCTTGCGCTTGCGGCCCTCGGCCACGGTGCGCGCGACCTTGCGCATGATGTTGGCGACCTCGCGCTCGAGATTGCGAACGCCAGCCTCCTTGGTATAGGCCTGCACCAGCTCGACCATCGCCTCGTCGGTGATCTCGACGTTCTTGGTTGTCAGGCCGTGGTTCTCGAGCTGCTTGGGGATCAGGAAGCGCTTGCCGATCTCGATCTTTTCCGTCTGCGTGTATCCGGGCAGCTGGATGATCTCCATCCGGTCACGAAGGGCCGGCGGGATCGGGTCGAGCAGGTTGCCGGTGGCGATGAAGAGCACCTTCGACAGGTCGAAGGGCACCTCGAGATAGTTGTCCTGGAAGGTGTTGTTCTGCTCCGGATCGAGCACCTCGAGCAGTGCCGAGCTGGGATCGCCACGGAAGTCCATGCCGATCTTGTCGACCTCGTCGAGCATGAAGACGGGGTTATTCGTCCCCGCGGTCTTGACGTTCTGGATGATCCGGCCGGGCAGAGCGCCAATGTAGGTGCGCCGGTGGCCGCGGATCTCTGCCTCATCGTGGATGCCGCCGAGGCTCATGCGCACGAACTTGCGGCCCATGGCCCGGGCGACGCTCTTGCCGAGCGAGGTCTTGCCCACGCCTGGCGGTCCGACGAAGGCCAGGATGGGACTGCGGATCTTGTCGGCGAGGCTGCGCACCGCGAGGTACTCGAGGATGCGCTCCTTGATCTTCTCCAGGCCGTAGTGGTCCTCGTCGAGGATCCGGGCGGCCTCCTTGAGATCGAGGTTGTCCTCTGTGGTGACATTCCAGGGCAGGCCGATCAGCCAGTCGACATAGGTCCGGATGACACCGACCTCGGGTGAGGCGGACGGAATCCGGCTCATGCGGTCGACTTCCTTGATCGCGCGTGCCTTGATCTCCTCAGGCATGCCTGCCTGCTCGACCTTCTCGCGCAGCTCGTTGACTTCGGCCTGCTGCGGATCGTCCTCGCCCAGCTCGCGCTGGATCGCCTTGAGCTGCTCACGCAGGATGTACTCGCGCTGGGTCTTGTCCATCTCCGACTTGACTTCGGACTGGATCTTGCCCTTCAGCTCGAGGATCTCGACCTGGCGCGCGAGGAAGGACGACACGAGCTTCAGGCGCTCGTGGACGTTGATCGTCTCGAGCAGCTCCTGGCGCTGCTCGGTGGTCATGTCCGGGCTATAGGCGACCATGTCGGCCAGCAGGCCCGGCTCGGTGATGTTGCGCGCTGCGACCGCCGCCTCGGGCGGGACGGGCGCGCCGGACTGGACGTACGCCTCGATCTGGCCCTGGACCGAACGGACCAGTGCCTGGACCTCGAGGCCGGCCTCGGGCTCCTCCTCGATCAGCTCGACGCGAGCAAGGATGAACGGCTCTGCCTCGACGAACCCGAGCAGGCGCAGACGCTGCTGGCCCTGGACGATGGCACGCACGGTGCCGTCCTGGAGCTGGACGACCTGGGCGATCTTGGCCAGGGTGCCCACCTCGTAGAGCTCAGTTGGATCGTTGATGTCCTCACGGTCCGCCTGACGCTGGGTGACGAGCGCAATTGGCGTGCTGTCGCCGACGGCCTTGTTCAGCGCCTGGACCGACTTGTCCCGGCCGACCTGGAGCGGCACGATCATCTCCGGAAAGATGACCGTCTCGCGCAGTGCGACCAGGGGCAGCTCGCGCACGCGATCCGCCAGCGGCGGGCTCTCCTGCTCGATCTGCTCTTCGTTGTCGATTGTCTCTGTCATGTTGCTCCTCGGGGGGATCTTGCCGGCCGGTTGATCAGCGGCTGGCGGCAGCCTGGTCCTTGTCTTTCTGGTAGTCGGGTTCGGTTTCAGGTTCCGGTTTTGGCTCTTTCTTCACCTCGACCGCTGCCGCGCCGCTCGTGCGACGTGGCTGACGACGGGCGCCGTCGCGATCTGCATAGAGGGTCTCCAGGATGCGCGCCCCGAGCCGCTCTTCGAGCTCGAACAGGACGCGTACTCCGGCGAGATTCACACCGAGGTTCCTGGTCAGATGGCGAATCCACAGGACGCGCCGGATGTCGTTGTCGGAATACAGGCGGATGTTGCTTCGCGTCCGTGCCGGACAGACGAGGCCCTCGAGCTCGTAGATGCGCAGCGTTCGGGGATGAACGCGCACCAGCTCCGCAGCGACGCTGATCACGTAGACCGGCCGCTCGGGGTCCTGGCTGACACGATCGTCCTTAACGGGATCGCCCATGCTCAGCTCCGCGCTCCTGGGAACGCGTGGGAGGGTCGATCTTCGGTCCGGCGCGCGATGGGATCGCCAGGCGGATTAGTTCGTCTTGTCACTGTCATGGCATACCTCCAGCATGCCTCCGAGGTCGTCTGCGATGCGCGTCAGGTTGTGCGCAACGAGAACCTAAACCATGACAATGCCATTGTCAACCTACTTGCGCGTTTCGCGACAAGCATGTTGCCTGCGGGCGACACCTTCACTTCGGTCCCGGGTCGTCGTCGGCGCGCCACCCGCCCCCGTGGACGGGCCTTCGGAATCAAAACGCGCGACCTGGCTGCGTTCCGCAGGATCGTCAGGTGACGGTCGATGCGGATCGAGCCAGGCCGCGCGCGACCTGGGTCAGGTCAGCTCGCCAGCCCGAGGGCAGGCGAGAGCGGGAGGTCAGTCGCCGGCAGGCGGCATGTCGCCGAGCCCGAACGCGTCCTTGACGTCGCGCGAGTTCAGGTAGAACAGCATAACGACCGGCAGGAGCGCGGCTCCGAAGCCGATCCCGGAGCCGGGATACTCGAGGAAATAGAGGAACGCCTGGAACAGGGACAGTCCGGCAACGATCATGCCGAACGCCCAGGCCCACGGTCGGAGCGACCACAGGCCGAACGCCACGGCCAGCCACAGGATGCCGCCGGCGATTGCCAGCCAGCCCCACAGGCCCGTCTGCTCGAACTGCGGCAGGTCACCCAGTGCCCCGAACCAGTCGAAGCCCAGGACTCGCAGGCCAACGAACAGCCACGCGAACCCGGCCAACGCCGCAAAGAACCCAAGTACCGAGATCAGAATCGGTGGATTTCGCACTTAACTCTCTCCCAATGTGAGTTGTTGATTGGAAACTGCCTCAGGCGAGCAGCTTGGCCTTCGCCGCAGCGAATTCCTCGTCGCTCAATACGCCCGCGGTGTGCAGTTCGCCCAACTGCTTGAGCTGCTCCATGTCCAGCCCTGGGGCCGGAGCCGCGGGCGGCGGTGCCGCCGCCTGGGCAGCCTGCACGCCCTGGTCGTAGGCCTGTTGGGCCTGTGCCTGCTGCTGCTGCTCCTGATTGGCGTATTTCTGTTCCTGATGGTGCCTGACTGCCCCAGCCGTGCCGGCCACGACGGCCGTGGTTGCGGCCATCCGCATCAATGGCGCTCCGCGCCTGCGCATTCTCATCGTCGTATCTCCTTGCTCGCCCTGCCTGGTACCCCTCCGACCAGCTCAGGCGCTTAGCTCTGCCCTGTCGATCTCTGCGCTCACCTCCTCGACCACCTCGGGCGGAATCACCTCGCGCGTGACCAGAAAGCCACCGGCCGAAGCCATCGCGTCTTTGATGTCCACCGCCCACCGGTGCTCGAAAAGCATGATAAGTCCCGACGTGTTGTCGGGGAGCCCGTCCGCGATGTTCAAAACGTCTTCTTCGGTCAGCAGCCCTCGCGTGCCGCGGAGCAGATTCGCGAACGATGCGAAGCGCGGATCATCCTTGTTGTCGAGCTCGACGACGACGGCGTCACCCTTTCCATCGCGAGCGATGAATACGACGTCGACGAGGCTGATGATTCCCTTGCTGACAACCTTCTCGATCTCGGTGGCAATGCTGCCGTCGAAATTGTTGCCTTGGAATCCGACCACCAGGTATTCGAGCGGTCCTAATGTCATGAGCTGGCCTCCAGACTTCTCTAACCCTTTGCACGGGTCGGGTGACGTGATCACATCACCGAGCACTGCTCGGAGCATCGCCCATTACGGGTGAGCGATGCACCGCCGAGGCGCGCGGAGACCCGGTCACCTTTAGAGGGTGATGCGCGCGCGCTGGCAGTGGGCTGGAATGGACGGGCTGGCTCGGCATTCGGGCCACCTCGGCGAACGGGACGAAGCACATGCCTTCCGTAGAAGAAGCCTTTCGGCGGCTGGCCATCGGCGATCCTGAGGTTTTCGCTGCCACTGCGGATCATGAATCGCGCCACATGGCCGCCAAGCGTCTCGATGCCCGGACAGAAGCATTGCTTCGACTGGGCGCCCTCATTGCCGTCGATGCTCCGAGCTCGTCGTATCGAGCCGTTGTCGCCTCTGCACTGCTGGCAGGGGCCCGGGTGGAAGACCTGGTAGCGGTGATGATGGCCATTGCCAACGAGGTCGGATCGGCCCGTGTCATTTCGGCCGCGCCGCGCATCGCGCTGGCCGCCGGCTACGACGTCGAGGCCGATCTCGAGTAGCGAGGTCATCTCCGAACCCGAATACGCCGGTCTGCACTACTGGAGCGTGCGCGACCCAGTGGTAGTGTGGCTCGGCTTCGTCACGTTCCAGGCCGGGGTGGATGTCACTTACAAAGCCGTTGGCCACAGGACGCGCCACCTCTGGTGGAGCGTTGGGGGGAACCACGAACCGCCGACCCAGGTCGGCCACAATGCCAATCGTCGCCGCCAAGCTTCAGCCACCGCGTATGCGGCAGGGGCTTGTTTCGCGTACCCGGCTCGTCGATTTGCTGGCAGCGAAGCCCGGGCCTCCTGTCACCGCGATCATCGCTCCCCCCGGCTACGGCAAGACCACATTGCTGGCCCAGTGGTCCGCCCATGAGCGGTGCCCGGTCGCGTGGCTGTCAATCGATGATCAGGACAACGATCCGGCCGTATTCGTCGAGTACCTGAAGGAGGCGTTCCGGGGGGTTGCCCCAGGACGCACCAAGGGTGATTCGGCCTCCGAGGGAGCTACCCGGCGTGTGCTGTCACACGCCATTCCGAGGCTGGCGTCGGACCTCCATCGATGGTCGCAGCCGGGCGTGCTGGTAGTCGACGATATCCACCGCTTGACCGATCGCTCTTGTCTCGACGCGCTCGTTGCCCTGATCGACCATCTCCCGGCTGGCTTTCGGGTGGCCATTGCCGGCCGAACCGAGCCAGCACTCCAGTTAGCTCGTTGGCGTGCATCGGGCACGCTGCGCGAGATCGGGCCAGACGTTCTTGCCCTGGACTTGACCGAAGCGGCAGCGTTGACCGAGGCCGCCGGCTGCTCGCTTGCTCCCGATGACCTGCGTGCTTTGAACGAGCGCACCGAGGGTTGGCCGGCCGGTGTGTACCTGGCGAGCCTGGCACGCGGCCGCGGCCGCCCCAATGTGCCGCCCGATGGCGTGTCCGGCGGCGGCGGCCACATCGCCGCATACCTGCGCTCGGAGTTCGTCGAAGACCTCGCCGACGATGACCTGGCATTCATGACTCGATCATCCGTGCTCGAGCGAATCACGCCGTCAACCGCCGAGGCGGTCACCGGCCTGCCCGCCGCCGCCTCGCGACTGCGCCGGCTGGCGCACTCCAACCTGCTGATCCAGCAGGTCGGCGAGGGCTCCACCTATCGCTACCACAACCTGCTTCGTGACTTCCTGCTGGCCGAGCTGGAGGTCCGCGAGCCCGGTTCGACCCCGCGTTTACATCGCGCCGCCGCCACCTGGTTCGACCACGAAGGTGCACCCGAGCTCGCAATTGAGCACGCCCTGGCCGGCGGCGATATGGACAGCGCCGCCCGATTCGTCGTTGCGGCCGCGCTGCCGGCCCACTATGGGGGGCAGCTCTCGAGCGTCGGCCGGTGGCTGGGACGTTTCGACGAGTCGGCCCACCAGCGTCATCCGCCGCTGGCCGTGATTGCCGCCTGGGTCAACCTGATGACCGGTCGAGCCGACGAGGCCGATCGGATGGCGGACATGGCTGACCGAGCCGACTTCCACGGGCCACCCGGCGATGGGTCAGCCTCTTTCGCGTCGCAGCGTGCGCTATTGCGTGCGGTCATGATCCGCAACGGTCCCCGCGAAGCTATTGCCAGCGCGAGGACGGCCGTCGCATTGGAGCGACCCGGCAGTCAGTGGCGACCCATTGGACTCATGGCGCTCGCGGCTTCGCGCCGTCTCGTGGCCGCGAATGAACAGGCAGATGCAGACCTTGCCCAGGTAACCGAGGACCCCGAAACAACGGCCTGGGCGATCGTGATGACGTCGCTCGCCATGCGCGCCAGCCTCCGCATCAGGGCCGGCGATTGGGATGGCGCGGCCGCATTCGTCTCGCGCGGGGAGAAGATCTTCGCGGAGCATCATTACGAAGACATCCTGACCACTCTCCTGGTTCACGCCGTGAGCGCCCGCGTTGCGATACAGCGCGGCGACCTCGACAAGGGTCGCGATGAGCTAGTCCGCGCCCAGTTGCTACGGCCGCTGGCCAGTCACGCGTCGCCGTGGTTCTCGGTCGACGCCCTGCTCGAGCTCTGCCGCGCCTACCTGGCCCTGGCTGACACCGCCGGCGCCCAGATAGTGCTGCGCGAGGCGGAGCAGATCGTTCGCCGCCGGCCGGCACTCGGCACCCTTACCAGCGAGCTGGTCGAGGTCAAGCGGCGGCTCGACGATGCGAGCGCCACACTCGTCGGTTCGTCGACGCTCACTACCGCCGAGCTGCGCGTCCTGCCGCTGCTGCCGACCTATCTCTCGTTCCAGGAGATTGCCGACCGACTGCTGATCTCACGCAACACTGTCAAGTCGCATGCGATGTCGATCTACGGCAAGCTCTGGGCTTCGTCACGCGGCGAGGCCGTCGAGCGCGCGGTGGAGATTGGGCTGCTCGAACCGTACCCGGCGCTGGCTCGGCCGGCGGGTCTCGGCCTGGATACGGTCGCGGCCGCGCAAGTCGGAATCCAGGCGAGATTCGCCGACATCGAACACTGAGCGCGGCCGCTGGAGTCAGCCGCGATGGCTAATCGTCGCGCTGGCTGCTAGCTGTCGCCGATGAGCTCCTTGCGCAGCGACGCCTCGCCGTCGGCTCGAGCCACCGCGAGCACCTTGTCGCCAACCTGGAAGACGGTCTCGGGTCGAATCGGCTGGACGTTGTTTCCGCGCAGCAGCAGGAACAATGAGCAGCCCTCGGGCATCGGGATGTCGGTCGGCTTACGCCCGACCGCCGGTGAGTCCTCGCCGATCTGAGCCTCGACGAGCTCAAGTTCGCCGCCTTTAAGTTGGGCGAGGTGGAGCAGCTCGTGGACCGGGATGTCCTGTTCGATCGAGGCAAGCACCATCCGCGTCGGGCTGATGATCTCGTCCACCCCGAGATGGCGGAAGAGCTCCTCGTTGCGCGGGTTGTTGACGCGGGCAATCGTGCGCGGCACGTCGAAGTGATGCTTGGCCATCTGGCACACGACCAGGTTGTCCTCGTCGTCGCCGGTAACGGCGGCCACTATTGCAGCGCGGTTCGCGCCGGCCTCGGCCAGGTGCTTGCCCTCACAGCCGTCGCGGTTGAGCACGATGCTGCCCACCTCATCGGCGATCTGCTGCGCGCGACTCGCGTTCTTCTCCAGGATGACCAGCTCGTGGCCGGCCTCGAGCAACTCCTTGGTCAGGAAGTAGCCCACCTTGCCGCCACCGACAACGATGATGTACATGCTCTAGCGATCTCCTGCCG